>CAIKJM010000035.1 GCA_903827735.1 uncultured Rhodanobacter sp.
CTGTCGCTGACGTGGTCGAAGAGGCCGTCATCGAGTGTGCTCCGCCCAGCGCCGGCTCCATCGTTGCAGCAGCGAGATGACGATCAGCAGCACGAACGAGGCGATCAGCATCACCATGCCGAGCGCGGCGGCGCCGGCGTAGTCGAATTCTTCCAGTTTCTCCACGATCAGCAGCGGCGCGATCTCCGAGCGCATCGGGATATTGCCGGCGATGAAAATCACCGAACCGTATTCGCCCACGGCGCGTGCCAGCGCCAGCGCAAAGCCGGTCAGCAGGGTTGGAAACAGCAGGGGCAGCACGACCCGGAAAAAGGTCTGCAAGTGCGAGGCGCCGAGACTCTCGGCGGCCTCTTCCACGTCACGATCGAGCGATTCCAGCACCGGCTGCAGCGTGCGCACCACGAAGGGAAAGCCCACGAACACCATCGCCAGAATCACGCCCGGCGGCGCATAGGCAATCTGGATACCGTGCGGCACGAGCCACTGCCCGAGCCAGCCGTTGGGCGCGTAAAGCGCGGTCAGCGCGATGCCAGCGACCGCGGTGGGCAGGGCAAACGGCAGGTCGACCAGCGCATCGAAAAGTCGTCGCCCGGGAAAGCGGTAGCGCACCAGCACCCAAGCGACGAGCAGACCGACGAAGGCGTTGACCACGGCGGCGAACGTCGCGCCGATAAAGCTCAGCCTGAGCGCGGCGAACGTACGCGGTGAACTGAGCAGGCGGATCAGACCGTGCAGGCCGATGCCGGACGCTTTCCACGCCAACGCCGCCAGCGGCAGCAGCACGATCAGGCCCAGATACGCCAGCGCATAGCCAAGACTGAGCCCGAAGCCGGGCAGGATGCGCCGACGCATGCGTCGTCAGTGCCCGGGGCCGATCTGGTCGAAAATCGCGCCGTCGGCGAAGAATTTCGCCTGTGCCTGGCGCCAGTCGCCGAACAGCTCGTTGATGGTGAACGTGTTGACCTTCGGGAACTGCGCGGCGAACTGCGCCGACACGGCGGGCAGGCGCGGGCGGTAGAAGCTCTTCGCTTCGATGGTCTGCCCCTGTGGCGAATAGAGAAACTTCACGTAAGCCTCGGCCACGGCGCGCGTGTCGTGCTTGTCGACATTGCTGTCGACCACGGCGACCGGCGGTTCGGCCAGGATGCTGATCGACGGCACCACGATATCGAACGTTCCCTTGCCCATCTGCTGCTGCGCCAGCAGCGCCTCGCTTTCCCACGCCACCAGCACATCGCCCACGCCGCGTTGGGCGAAGGTATTGGTGGCGCCGCGCGCGCCGGCATCGAGCACCGGCACATGCTGATATAGCGCCTGCACATACGCCTTCGCCTTCGCCTCGTTGCCACCGGGCTGCTTCAGCGCGTAGCCCCAGGCCGCGAGAAAATTCCAGCGCGCGCCGCCGGAGGTTTTCGGGTTTGGCGTGATGACCTGCACGCCGGGCTTGATCAGATCGGCCCAGTCCTTGATGCCCTTGGGATTGCCTTTGCGCACCAGGAAGACGATCGTCGATGTGTATGGCGAGGAGTTGTCGGGCAGACGCGCCTGCCAGTTTTTCTCGAGCAATCCGTGATCGGCGAGCGCGTCAATGTCGTAAGCCAGTGCTAGCGTCACGACATCTGCCGGCAGGCCGTCCACCACTGAGCGCGCCTGCTTGCCCGAGCCGCCGTGCGACATCTGCACCGTCACGTCGTCGCCATGCTGAGCCTTCCACTGCGCCGCGAACGCGGTGTTGATGTCGCGATACAGCTCGCGCGTCGGATCGTAGGACACGTTCAACAGCGTCACGTCTTTCGCCTGCGCCGCCGCCGACAGCGTGCCGAGCATGGCCAACAGCAGTCCCAGCTTTTTCATGGTCGGTGTCTCCCTCGGGCGGATGGACTGGTCAGCGTAGCCAGCGCGCCGTCCTCCACAAAATGGCCAAATGCCATCTGTTTATACCCGATCGTTATGCCGGATGGCTGAAGAAAGTTTCATGGAGGTGCCGAAACGCGCGTGTGCTCCCGGACTACTGCCCGAGCGCCTGATGGATGGCTTGCTGCGCCAGCGGCGCCATCACAGCGTAGCCGGCGGCGTTAGGGTGCAGGCCATCGATCGTCAAATTCTTTTTCAGCGCCTTGTTGGCGTCGAGCAGCGCGGGGTAGTAATCCAGATAGATGAAGTGCTGGCGCGCGGCGTAGTCCTTTATCCAGGCGTTGAGCGCCAGGATTTTTTCAGGCGGGCGTGCTTTCGTCTGGTTCGGCTCGATGTAGTCACTCACCGGCGTGAGCGAAGCCAGCACCACCTTGATGCCGTTGGCGCGCGCCAGCTCGGCCATGGAGGTCAGATTGCCTTCAATCCGATGGAGCGCGTCCGCGCCTGCATCGTTTGCTATGTCGTTGGTGCCACCAAGAATCACCACCACGCGAGGCTTCAGCTCGATGACGTCCGGACGAAAGCGCACCAGCATCTGCGCCGTTACCTGGCCGCTGATGCCGCGATTGATGTAAGGCTTGCCGGGGAAAAAGACGCCCTGCTGGTGACCCCAGATATCGGTGATGGAGTCTCCCATGAAGACGACGCGCTGCTCATTTCTCGCGGGTGCAGGCAGCGCAACATTTTCATTTCGATAGCGCTCGAGCTGCGGCCAGTCGGCAGTCAGCTTTTCATCAGCCTGCATTTTTGCAGCGATCGCTTGAGCCGCAGGGGCAGGTTCCTGCGCCTGCGCCAGGGTGCTGCCAAGAAGTGCAGTTAGCAGCACGAGGCCTTTCTTCATAGCGAAGCGATTCGCTCGTCGCATCGATATTCGGCCGCGCATCACGCGCATCAGTCGGTGAAATCCGGCTCAAAGAAGCTCCAGCGCACGTCGTTGAACTGAGTTTTCATCGCCCGCTCGACAGTGTTGATCGCATCGATCAAGGCGCGCGCGTCGGCGGTGGGTGCCATCAGCGCCTTCACCGCGACCATCACGTCGGGGCCCATCTGCAGGGTGATCAGGTTCAGCACTTTGGATACTTCGGGACGCGCTTGGAGAAACGCCATCAGCTCGGCGCGGCGCTGCGGTTCCACACCCTGGCCTATCAGCAAGGCCTTCACCTCGATCGCCAGCAGCACGGCCACCACCACTAGCAGCGCGCCGATGGCCACGGTGCCGATGGCGTCGTAGATCATGTTGCCGGTCAGCATGGTGGCGCCGATGGAAACGGCGGCAAAGCACAGGCCGAGCAGGGCGGCCAGATCTTCGCCGAAGATCACCAGCAGCTCGCTCGAACGCGTTTCGCGGAACCAGCGCCATAGGCTTCGTGCGCCGCGCGCCTTGTTCACTTCGACCAGGCAGCCGCGCATCGAAATACTTTCGGCGACGATGCCGAACACCAGCACGCCCAATGCCAGCCATGGCCATTTGAGCGGCTCGGGATGGGTCAGCTTGTGCACGCCCTCGTACACCGAAAACATGCCGCCGACCGAGAACAGCAGAATCGCCACCAGGAACGACCAGAAGTACAGCGCGCGGCCCCAGCCCAGCGGGTATTCCGACGACGCCGGCCGTTTGGCCTGGCGCATGCCGAGCAGCAGCAGGCCCTGGTTGCCGCAATCGGCGAGCGAGTGCACCGCCTCGGCCATCATCGCGCCGGAGCCCGTTATGAAAGCCGCCACCAGCTTGGTCACGAAAATCGCGAAGTTGGCGCCTAGGGCGAGGAAGATCGCCCGCAGCGAATTGGCGTTACCCGACATGCGAAGGTCCTAGATCGAATAATGGGCGGCCGCTATGCGGGCAATCCGTTGCGGCGTTCATCATCAGTGGATGCCAACCCCCACGCCCAGACCGAAGCTGACGTTGTTGCGACCCTGCTCCAGCTCCTTGCGCGTCCATACGTGGGACTGCGTGGCGCTGACCAGTGGGAATACGTAGTTCGCTTCGCCGACCTTGCTGGCACTGCTCCCGTTGAGCTTGCCGCTGACCGTGATCAGCGAACCGCTCGGGTAGTCCAGCGGCTCCACGTAACCGGGCATCGCCACAATGAAGCGCCCGTTGCCGCTGTCGTTCGCCTGGGGGCGCTGCGAGCCGTCCAGCGGATAGGCCAGCACTTCGACGTCGCTGTGGTCCGACAAATTGGTGACCTGCACGATGCGGCCGCCCCAGATCACGTCGCCGCTGGTATAGCGCTCGGGCGTCTGCGACACCTGCATGGGCGTCACGATCACGGCACCCGGTACCGGCTTGTAGATCGGTGCCGGCGCACAGGCGGCCAGCGCGAGAAGGGCGAGGGGGCCAAGCCATCGACTGAAGCGGAAAGCAGTGCGGCGCATGGTGAACTCCGGGCGGGGATGGGAACGGTCCGGACGGTTGGCGCATTGAGGTGATCGCGTCGAACCATCGTGCGGACGACGCTACAACAAGATGCGTGGCAAGAGCGTATATCGCGAGCCGCGCGGTCAAGCGAGGCTGCCGTCGATTCAGCGTGGCCGGCGCGTGCGCGGCTCTGGCGCCACCCGCGAGCGCGGCATGGGGCTGGCGACCGGGACGGCGTCGCCCTCCTGCAGCAGCCAGTCCAGCTTCCATTCGGCCGGGTGATCTTTCGACAGCAGGCGCGCCATAGCGCGCAGCGAGTCGCGCAGCACGTCGTCGAGTTTCCACGGCGCGTTCAGAATGACCATGCCTGAACCGTTCAGCCGCAGCGGCGAGTCGTCCGGATGCACGAGCAGTTCGGCGCGCAGCACGCGCTTGGCGCCGCTGCGCGGCAGCCAGCGCAGGAACGGCTGCACCTGGCTGCGCAGCTTGATCGGGTACCAGATCGCATACACGCCGGTCGGCCAGCGCTGCATGCACAGCTTGATCGCCTGTTCGAGCTGCTTGTATTCGGCCTCCTGCGCCTCGTACGGCGGATCGATAAGCACCAGGCCGCGTTTTTCTTTCGGCGGCAGCAGCGCCTTCAGCGCTTCGTAGCCATTGCGCTGGTGCGTGTGGATACGATCGTCGCGATGGAACAGCTCGGCCAGCAGGCCGGCTTCCGTGGGATGCAACTCGCACAGCTGGGCGCTGTCTTCGGCGCGGATCGCCTGAGCGATCTGCAGCGGCGAGCCGGGGTAGAGCTTCAGTCCGTCCTCGTTACCGGGAATGGCCAGCACGCTGTCGAGCCAGCGGCGCAGCAGCGGCGGCAGGCTGGCGGCGTCCGCCTTGCCGCCGTGCAGGTCCGGGTATAGCAGGCGCGAGATACCGTCCTTGAATTCGCCGGTCTTGCCGGCCTCGTAACCGTCCAGCGCGTAGCGGCCGCTGCCGGCGTGGGTTTCGATCACGCAGAACGGCGTCGGCTTGCTGCGCATCGCCTCGATCAGCGCGAGCAGCACGGTGTGTTTGAGGACATCGGCGAAGTTGCCGGCGTGATAGGCGTGGCGATAGTTCATGGCGATCACGGCATGCGGGGTGAACAAGTATAGGGGCGCTTGCCGCTGGAGCCCGCTCGTGCTTTCCCGTCGCTGGGTACGGAGCGACCATAAACACGCTCTTACGATACCTTTGGATCTGTTGAGCATCGGCGGCGCAGCGCCTAAGCTTGTGACGTGAACCGATCACTCCGCCCTGTCACGCGTTCGCCTTTCCTTCGGGTTCTGGCGGCTTTCGCGTGGCTGCTGCTGGTGGTTTTGCCGGTGCACGGCGAAACCATGGCGATGAACGGCACCGCGTCGACAGCCAGTCACCTGGCCGTCAGTCACTCGATGGACGAAATGCGGTCCCTGTCGATGGCACCCGCGGCCAGGGCCGACCACGGCCAGCATGCGGCTTCGGTCAAGCCGCCGGTGCACACCAAAGACTGCTGTGGCGCAGGCAAGCACGGTCTGACTAGCAGCTGTCATTGCGCCGCCACCGCGGGCAGCGCCATGGTGGCGGTTGGCGTCATCGAGCTGCTGCCGTTGATGCCTGTGGATACCTATCCATCCGTGCGGAAAGCCGCCGCGCCGGATGTCGCCCACGGTCCACCGCTGCGACCGCCAGCCGCCTGATTCTCCCTCGTCACGATGAGCCCGGCTCGCGCATGCACGCTTGTATGCGCAGTCGGAACTACGACCGGCATCGTTATCGATGCCCGCGCGGAGAGCGTCATGAAACATCGATTTCCTTCCTGCATGGCCGACCTTTCGCGTCGCCGTTTTGTTCAGGGCCTTGCGCTGGGCGGCGCGGCCGCTGGGCTGGGCCTGCTGCGTCCCTCCAGCGCCTGGGCGCTGACCAGCCCGGACCAGCCGACGGTGCTCGGCGGCAGCGACTTTACGCTGGATATTGCCGACACGCCGGTCAACGTCACCGGCGCCACCCGCCTGGCGACCACGGTCAATGGCGGTGTTCCAGGGCCCGTGCTCCGCTGCAAAGAGGGCAGCGTGCTGACGCTGCGCGTCACCAATGGGTTGAAGGTACCGACCTCGATCCACTGGCACGGCATCGTGCTGCCGTACGAGATGGATGGCGTGCCGGGCATCAGCTTCGACGGTATTGCGCCCGGCGAGACGTTCGTCTATCGGTTTGCGTTGAAGCAGTCGGGCACCTACTGGTACCACTCGCACTCGCGCTTTCAGGAGCAGACGGGTTTGTACGGCGCGCTGATCATCGATCCGATTAAGCCGGATCGCCATGCCGCCAATCGCGACTATGTCGTGCTGCTCAGCGACTGGAGCGATGAAGATCCCGAGCGCATCTACGCCAGGCTGAAAAAGCACAGCGACTACTACAACCGTGCCATGCCGACGGCGCCGGACTTTGTACGCGACGTGCGCGAGCAGGGCATCGGCAAGGCCCTAGCCGCGCGCAAGATGTGGAACGTCATGCGCATGAATCCGACCGATTTCAGCGACGTCTCCGCGTACACCTATACCTATCTGATGAACGGCGCCGCGCCGGCGGCGAACTGGACCGGTCTGTTTCGTCCGGGCGAAAAGATCCGGCTGCGCTTTATCAACGGCTCGTCGATGACTCTGTTCGACGTGCGCATTCCGGGCTTGAAGATGACCGTGATCGCAGCCGACGGCCAAGACGTGGAGCCGGTATCGATCGATGAATTTCGCATCGCCGTGGCGGAAACTTACGACGTGATCGTCGAGCCGCAGGAGGATCGCGCGTACACGCTGTTCGCCCAGTCGATCGACCGCAGCGGCTACGCCCGCGGAACGCTGGCGCCGCGGCCGGGCATGCAGGCCGCGGTGCCCGAGGTCGACCGCATCGTGCAGCTCGGCATGCGGGATATGATGGGCGCGATGGCGATGACGGGTTCCACCGATCACCATGGCATGGCCGGCATGAGCATGGGCTCCGCGTCGGCCGTGCATCACGCGCGCACCGAATACGGCCCCGGGGTCGATATGCACGTCGACATGCCGCGTACCAACCTCGACGATCCGGGTGTCGGCCTGCGCGACAACGGCCGACGCGTGCTGACCTACGCCGATCTGCATACTGTCGACGGCTCGATCGATGCGCGCGAACCCGATCGCGAGATCGAGCTGCACCTCACCGGCAATATGGAACGCTATATGTGGTCGTTCGACGGCGTGAAGTTTTCCGACGCGGCGCCGGTGCATTTTCGCCAGGGCGAGCGGCTGCGCGTTGTGCTGGTGAACGACACCATGATGAATCATCCGATCCATCTGCACGGCATGTGGAGCGAGCTGGAAAACCCGCGCGGCCAATTCCAGGTGCGCAAGCACACCATCAACGTGCAGCCGGCGCAGCGCATCGCCTACGCCGTGACCGCCGACGCGCCAGGACGCTGGGCGTATCACTGCCACATGCTCTATCACATGGAGGCGGGCATGTTCCGCGAAGTGGTGGTGGCATGAGTTCGCGCGAGTTTGCACTTACCATCGCTTCGCGATCGTGGCTGCTGGCGGCGCTGCTGTTCTCCGGTGTTTCCACAACGCTCGCGCAAACGGTGCCGGCGTCGTCCAGCAGTACGCCGTCATCGGACATGTCCGGGATGGATCACGACAGCATGCCCGGCATGGATAGGGGTACGCCAGCGGCACCGGCGAGCGCGGCGAAATCTGCTCCCGCTGAGGGCGCTCAGGCCACTCAGGATATGCAGAGCATGGACGGCATGTCGGGAATGGATCACGCGTCCATGCCATCAACCCATTCGGCACCAGCGCCAACGGCCAGTCCTGACGCTACGCATCACGCTTCGATGCACTCAGACCCAAGCGGCGACGTGTCCAGCATGCCGATGAGCCCGATGCAGGGCGGCAGCGTGCCGGCGAATGCGCGCAGTGCGGATTACTCCGACGGCATCGGCTACGGTCTGATGCGCGGCATGGACATGCAGGACAATGCGCCGCAAAGTCTGCTGCTGATCGATCAGCTCGAGGCGTTCCACGGCACGGATGCCAGCGGGCAGTCGTGGGAGGCCGAAGCCTGGTACGGCAACGACGACGACAAGCTGTGGCTGCGCACCGAAGGCGAGCGCTATCGCGGCCGGCTTGATGACGGCGATATCGAAGCATTGTGGAATCACGCCGTCGCGACCTACTGGAGCACGCAGCTCGGCCTGCGGCAGGATATCGGCGAGGGTCCGAATCGCGACTGGGCCGCGTTCGGCGTGCAGGGTTTGTCGCTGTACTGGTTCGAACTCGAGGCCACGGCGTATCTTGGCGACAGCGGCCGCGCGGCGGCGCGTTTTCGCGCGCAGTACGACGTGCGGTTTACCCAGCGGCTGATACTGCAGCCGGAATTGGAGGTCAATGTTTACGGCCAGTCTGATCCGTCACGGCGCATCGGCAGCGGTTTGTCAGACGCGCAGCTGGGCCTGCGTCTGCGCTACGAAATCAGCCGGCAGTTTGCGCCTTACGTCGGCGTGGTGTGGGCCGATCACTATGGTCGTACGGCTGACTTTTTGCGCGACGAGCATCAGGGTGCGTTCGATCGGCAGTGGGTGGCCGGCGTGCGATTCTGGTTTTGAGTTTTTGAACTGCGTCTTCCACGGTTGGCGGCGTTTAGCGGGGGATTTTTATGAAGCAAGCGATCAAGCAGGTTGCCCTCACCATCCTCATTCTTGGAGTGATCGGGGCGGTCGGCGTCGGCGCGTTCGTTTATTCCGGCATCTACAACATCGGCGCGGACGCTCCGCACAGCCGCCCGGTGTTCGCCCTGCTGAAGACGCTGCGCGAACGCTCGATCGCGGTGCGCGCACGCAGCGTGCAGGTGCCGGATCTGGAAGATCCGGCCTTGATCCTCAAAGGCGCCGGCCAGTATGCGGCGATGTGCACGCAGTGTCATCTCACGCCGGGCATGAAGGACTCGGAGATACGTCCCGGCCTGTATCCTCAGCCACCCGATTTGACCCGGCTGCAGGTGGCGCCGGGTGAGGCCTTCTGGGTGATCAAGCACGGCATCAAGATGAGCGCGATGCCGGCCTGGGGCGGCAGCCACGACGATGAAACCATCTGGAGCATGGTCGCGTTTCTACAGAAGCTGCCGGACCTTTCGCCGGAGCAGTACAAGGACATCGTGGCCAAGGCGCCGCCGGATGATGATATGGATGGGAGCACGATGGACAGCGGCGAGAAGGCTGCCGCCCCGCCGGTTACAGATCATGCGGGCAGTGCGGCTGAGCAGAGCCGCGACGCCGGCGGCGTGCCGGATATAGCCATGCCAGCCGCCCCAACCAGCACGGCTGAGCCCATCGCCAAGCCACGGCACGGGCGCCGCTGAGCCTTTTCCTCGCTCAACATCGCGCAGGCCAGGAACCCGCCCCCTTGCGGCTGGGCGGCCTTGGGCCGCCATGCCACAATGCGGACGAGTAGGTGAGTGATCGGCGCCGCTTGGTATCGGGAAAGGGGCCCCGAGTCGATGAGCACGATGCTTCGACACTTGTGGATTGTGGCCGCTGCGCTGCTGGCGCTGGCGTGCATGCCGCTGCGCGCGCAGCAGTATTCCTTCCAGAGCTACGACCGCAAATCCGGCCTGGAAAGCCTGACCATCAACTGCATGCTGCAGGACCACCGCGGCTTTATCTGGGCATGTTCGGAGATGGGCCTGTATCGTTTCGATGGCACCAACTTCGTACGCATGGGCAACGCCGAGGGTTTCGACAAGGGTGAATACGTCACCTCTATCGTCGAGAACGTGCACACCGGACGCTTCTGGGTAGCGACGCAATCGGGTCTGCGCGTAGGCGACGGCCTGCATTTCCAGAAAGTAGAGCCTGACGGCAAGCCGCTGGTGGTCGATGTGGCCAGGCAACTGGTCGCGCTGGACGACGGCCGGCTGCTGCTGATTCGAAACAATCAGCTGATGGTGCTGTCGCCACGGCAGGCCGATGGCCAGTGGCAGTTGGCACCGATGTTCAGCGACGCGCAGCTGGCGCGCTATCCGCAGCTGCGCACGATCACCGCCGTCTTTGCGTACCAAGATGATCTATGGCTCGGCTGCGACACCGTGCTATGCGAAGTCGGCGCCGACGGTCAGATTCACATCCACGGCGCGGACGAAGGCGTGCCGGCCGACACCTGGTCGGGCATGCGCGTGGACAACGCGGGTACGCTATGGCTGCGCGGCGTGCATCAGGTGCGCGCGCGGCTCGCCGGCAGTGCCCGGTTCATCGCGCGCGATGTGCCCGACAAGGACATGGACACTGTCACCGACAACGGCACCTTCATCGAGGATCCCCAAGGTCATATCCTCACGCCGACCAACCACGGTCTGGCGCGCTGGGACGGCACCCGCTGGGAGGTTATCGACGCGCGCAACGGCCTGCCGGATATCGGTATCACCGCGGTGCTGTTCGACCGCAACGGTACGATGTGGCTGGGCACTTACGGGCGGGGCATCTTCCGGCTGAGCAATTACGGTCTTGTCGACGGCTGGGGCCGCGGGCAGGGGCTGGACAGCGTGCCAAACTGGTCGGTTCTGCGCGATGGCCAGGGCAGCATGTGGTTCGGCAACGAACTGGGCGGCAGCGTGCTACCTCGCGGCCAGACGCGGATCAACCCGTGGCCGATAAGCGTTTCACCGGCACCGCGGCAGGTCTTGTCGATGGTCAAGGCACCCGACGGGGCGATCTGGATCGGGCTCTACGAGCATCGCCTTCTGCGCTACGACCCGTTGAGCAAACGCACCGAGCTGGTGGCACGGCTGCCGGCCTTCATCAAGGTGCTGTTTTTCGATCGGCGAGGCCGCCTGTGGATCGGCACGGTCAATGGGATTTATCACATCGATCATCTCGGTGCGCCGCTGCAGCGCGTGCCGGCGGAACAAAGCACCGACAACCAGTGCTCGGACATCGCCGAAGACAGCCACGGCGCGCTCTGGTTTGCCTGTAACGCGGGCGTGCTGCGTTATGCCGACGAGCGCTGGACGCTGATGGCCGCTACCGCGGTGAGTATGGCCTCGGGTTTCAGCGCGATTGCCATCGGTGCCGACGACAGCCTGTGGCTGGGGGCCAACGAGCCGGGCGTCTTTCGGGGCAAGGTCGTCGGCGGCGAGCTGAGCATTGCCGCAGTGGACGATAGCTGGTTGCAGCGCTCGCTGGCTTACTTCATCCGGCGCGATCGGCGCGGCTGGATATGGGTTGGCGGCGGTGGCGGGGTGGACGTCTTCAACGGCCACAGCTGGACGCATCTGTCTCAGGACGATGGATTGATCTGGGATGAAACCGATCAGAACACTTTCTTCGAGGACGACGATGGTTCGATCTGGATCGGCACGCCGGTTGGTATCAGCCATGTGCTGCGGCCTGAGCAGATGCTGTCGGCCAGCCCGCATACCGTCGTCATTACCTCGGTCACTCACGGTGCGCAGCCAGTTGGCGAGGGCGAGACGGTGCCCAATGACGGCAACCACGCGCCGCTGATCGTGCGTTATACCTTGCTTGGTCGGGTCTCCAGCAGCGCACCGCATTTCCGTTACCGGCTGCAGGGCTCGGACTGGATCGAAACCTCGTCCCACGTAATCAACTTCACCGGTCTGCCGTCGGGCCATTATCGTTTCGAAGTGCAATCGATCGATGAGGATCAACGTTCGATTTCTCCCTCGGCCACGTTCACTTTCCGCATTCCTGCGCCCTGGTGGTTTGCCTGGTGGACTTATCCGCTGGAGATTTTGCTGGTATTTCTGATGCTGGCGCTGGTCTGGCGCTGGCGATCGCGCCTGTTGCGTCGGCAGAACCGACGGCTGGAAGCGATGGTGGCCAAGCGCACGGTCGAACTCACGGAAGAGAAGCGCGAGCTGGAGCGGGCGCGCGCCGAGCTTTACGTGCAGGCGACCCACGACGGACTCACCGGCTTGTACAACCGCATGGCCATTCTCGATTTGCTGGCGGCACATCTGGAAAGCAGCAAACGTGTATCGCCGGGTCTGGCGGTGGCCTTGATCGATGCCGACCATTTCAAGCGGATCAACGACACCTTCGGTCACCAGGCCGGCGATGCAACCCTGCAGGCGATCGCCCAGCAGCTGCAGTCGTATGTGCGCGGCGGCGATCAGCTGGGTCGTTACGGTGGCGAAGAAATTCTGATGGTGCTGCCGGGCATTGGTCACCTCGATGCGGAAAACCGGATGCTGCAGATTCAGCAGGCGGTAAGCGCCATCGCGCATAGCTGGCACGGCGATCAGTTTCGCGTCACGCTAAGCATCGGTCTGGTGTGGGTCGGCCGCGAATCCGTGACGGTAGAAGACGTTATCCGCCGCGCCGACTACGCGCTGTATGCCGCCAAGAGCGAAGGCCGAGATCGGGTCGTCAGCGAAGTCATCGGCGCCTGATCGTTGCTTGCTGGAGACGCCAGCGTTACTCCACCATGCCGTGACTTTCTGCGGTACCCAGCAGTTCCGGCTGTCGCGTCGTACCCGGCTGGCGGTTGAGCAGTGGATGCACGAAGACGGCGGCGAGGATCACGGTCACACCTGCGTAAAACCAGCCATCGAGCTCACGCTGCTCGTGCAGCAGCACGACCGCCAGCACGATGGCATAGACCGGTTCGAGATTGGTGATCATCTGCGTGCCGAATGCACTGATATGGCGCAGGGCGACCAGCGCCAGGGCGAACGGTAGCAGTGTGCAGCCGAACGACAGCGCCAGCAGCATCCACGTGTCGTGCAGGTTCGGCCAGACAAACGCCGCGCCAGCATGCGGCAGCAGCGGCGCCATCATGCTGAGAAACAGCGCGCCCGTGCCCAGCTCGATGCAGGTCACCGTCAGCGGATCGCCGTGATCGACCATCCGCTTGTTGAGCGAACCGAACAAGGCCACGAACAGTGCCGATACCACGCCGACCAGAATGCCCAGGCGCATGCCGTGCGGCACGCCGCCCACCACCATCGCCACGCCGGGTACCACGGCCACGCCGATCAGCAGCTCGCGTGGATCGAACTTTCGGCGGGCAATCCACGGTTCGATAAACGCCAGAAAGACCGGCCCGAGAGCAATGCAGGTCGCGCCGACCGACGCGTTGGACAGTTTGATCGCAGCGTAAAAACTGAGCCAGTGCAGCGATACCAGCACGCCGATGCCGGCATACGCCCAGCGCACGCGTACCGGCATGGCGAGCAGGCCACGCCAAACCTTAGGCAACAGCAGCAATGCGCCAGACACCAGCAGCATGCGCCACCACACCAGCGGCAATGCGGGCAGGGTGATCAGCTTGCCGAGGATGGCGGTAAAGCCCCACAGCACAACGCAAAAATGGATCTGCAGTCGCGCCTTGCTTGCAGCTTGCATGCGTCAGTCACTTCGCGGGAGAGCGCGCATTCTAGCCGGGCGAACGCGGCTTGGCTTGGTCCCCAACCCGGCGCAGCCGCCGGGTCGGGTTGAACGGATCGTGTCGCTTAATGGGTTTTCAGCGCGCCGCTCTTGGCCGCCGCCTCGGTGGCCGGCATGGCGCTGCCGGAGTTGCGCAGCTGCTGCAGCACGTCGCGGCAGGTGTTGCTGCTGTCGTCGCCATGGTTGGGTGAGATCAACGCGAGCAGCGCGGCGGCCGGTGCGGCAACCACGCCCAGCGTCACCGCGCCCGCACCGCGGACGATCAGCGGCACTTTCTGCACGCCGACATCCGGGCTCTTTAAGGTGCCGCGCGCATACAGCGGCGTGCGCAGCGAAAATATGCGAAAACCTTTGGTCTGTGGCCGCACGTTGAGATCGAGTTTTTCGGTAGCGAAGTTCACCGTGCCGTCGACCTTGATCACCGCATCATCGGTGTCGAAAACGAACAGGTTCATGGTGAACAGGCCGTCCTTTGCCGTCATGTCGGACGCGGCGCAGTTGATCGGCACGGTGCGGTCGCCGAACAGTTTGCCGATGATGATGTTGCCGACGTTGAGGCCGGCCGTTTCCAGCAGGGTCTTGCTGATCGCGCCGTCGTTCATCAGCAGCTTCATTTCCCCGTTTGAGCTGCCGAGCAGGGCAGCGACGGAGTTGCCGCGTGCCGTGAGGTTAACGTCGCCGTTGATCTCGCCGAAGGCGGTCTGCATCGGCGCGAACGTCGGAAACAGCTGCTTGAGCTTCAGATGCCGCGCGGCAATTTTTGTCGTGCCCTGCAGCGGAGTCTTGCTGCCATCGAGGCGAATGGTGCTCTGAACGGTGCCACCAGCGAGGCCGAAGTTCAGCGGCGCCAGCTGCAGTACGCCATCGTCCAACACCAGATGCGTGTTGAGCGAATTGATCGGCAGCTCGTCGTTCTGCACGATGCGCGTGGCGTTGAAGGTCACGTCGGCATCCATCGCCTTCCAGCGGTCGGTGCTGAAGGGCTCGACCGGCAGCAGCTTATCTTTCGGCTGCACGGTGATGTCGCCGCGCTGCTTCTTTTCCTCATCGGAACCGCCACCGATCAGCGGAGCCAGATCGGCGAACTGCAGCAGTTGCGAAGACAGGTTACCGCTCAGCTTGGGCCGTGCGCCGCCGGTGGTGTAGAGCAGGCTCCCGCTCGTATCGCTGCCACCGATATGCCCGTGGAAATTGTCGTAGCTGAAGCGGCTGTTGTTCTTGTGTAGCTCGGCTCTGAGGCGTCCCTCCGTCGCGTAGGGCGGGGTATTGGGCAGCGTAACGCCGGTGATGGCATAGAGCTTGGCCATGCTGGAGCCGGAAAACCACAGCTTCAGGTCTAGCGCCGCAAGATGCACCGGATCGACGAGCGTGCCGACCAGGGCAATATGGCTGTCGCCGATATGTACGTCGGCCTGCACGGGAAACGGCTGGTTGGCTTCCTGCAGCGCCAGCACCGCGCCGATCTTTCCGTCGCCCTTCACGAGGGCGCCTTGGTAACTGCCCTCGGCCTTCCAGGCGAACTGATAGCTGGTTTTTGACGCAGCCAGTGCGGCTTGTTGGTCGGCCGCCGTATCACTCGCGGCTGCCTTCCTTTCAGCCTTCGGCGTGGTTCCGGTTTGTGCGTTGGTGGTGGCCGATTGCTGAGCGACCAGCTGGTCGTAAGGGATGGCCCGCTGCAGTGGCGTGATGCCGACCTGTAGCTTGATCTTGCTGGCCGCGTCATCCAGCGACACCTCACCGCGATCGAAGCCGATCGAACCCAGCTGCAGGTTCCAGGTCGACGGCTGACCGTTATCCTGCGGCAGGGTGAAATCCCAGGTGGCCTGGCCCTGCTTGTTGCGCTCCAGGTCGACCGTCGGATGCACCAATTGCAGCGAAGGTACGTCGACCGTGTGGGTGATCAACGGTAGCGGCGCCAGGCGAAAACGAAGGGCATCAAGCTGCGCGAACTGCGGTTTCGCAGCCCACGCCGGGTTGCCGATGCGGATATCGCGCGCGGTAAATTCCGGCCACGGCACCCACGCGTGCCAGCCAGCCTCGGTCGGCTGGCGGCGCCATTCGGCGCTGAGGTCGCCCTGAATCGCAAAGGGACGGCCGATCGCCTGACTCACCTTATCGTTGATAAACGGCTTCAAGCGGTTCCAGTCGAAGGTGGCGATCACAATGATCAGCACCACGATCAGCGCCAGAATAATGCCACCTGTCCAGCTCAGCACTTTGCGACTGCGCTTCATCCACTCTTCCCGTCTTTTGCCCCGCGACTGCGGGGGTTGTCGGGCTTGATATCGCAGTGGATGGAAAGGTTATGTGTGCAAATGCTGAAAATCCGTACAGGAAATCCAGCCCACGCCCGCGCAAGCCTCAATCCTTGGGTGCCATCGACGTCAGACGGCGACGCGTCGCACTTGGCGTCGGGCAATTCGGTAGACCGTGGCGGGTGGAAGATTGAACAGCACGCTGCCAAGGCGAACGGCCTCAAGGTCAAGCTGTTCAAGCAGTTGACGTGGCAGCGGGCAACGGTAGCCGTAGGTGAACTGATAGAGCGCGCCGCCCGCGTGCAGCTGCTGATCGAACACGCCGCGAATAATCGCCGCGACCTGCTCGGGTGGCATCGACAGCAGCGGCAGGCCGCTTATCACGGCGCTGGCGCGTTCGTCGCCGAACAGCGACAGCGTGTCGCCCAACTTCGCTGCATTCATTCGCAGCACGTGCGCCTGCGGATAACGCAGGCTAAGAGCATGGGCGAAGACCGGGTCGGCTTCCACCAGCGCCAGCTGATGCATCGGCAGTCCGCTGGCTAGCAACGCACGGGTGAATACGCCGGTGCCCGGTCCCAGCTCGATCACCGGTCCGTCCCGATGATCGACGTGGCGTGTCATCAGTCGCGCCAGCGATGGCCCCGACGGCGCCACCGCTCCCACGCTGCGCGGTGCGCGTAGCCATGCGCGCCAAAAGCTGAAGGTCTCACTCAACATCGTCCGTTCCTGGTCAACGCGGCATCACGCATGCAGGCATTCCGCAAACCGTCAAACTAGCTGATGACGCTGAATAAAATGTTGTAGCGAGGCTCAATGCCTGGTCGCGGCAGCCGTCGGGATCGCGCGCATCGGCACATCGATGCTGCAGATGTCGATCTTGCCGGCGGGCACGGTATAGAACGCATCGCGGCGGTTGCGCTTGGCGTCGACCAGCGCTGCGAAGGTCTTGCTGTCGGTGCGCAGCACTTCGATCGATGGTCGCTGCGCAGGCGGCAGATCGGCCGCCAGCTGCACGGACTGGATGGCGACCCGCTGCGACGGCTTGTCGTAGAAACCCATCGGACCCGCGCCGCGTGGCAGGCTGGAGAGCAGCGGCATACCATCGAGTACGCGGCCAATCACGGCGAGGTTGCGATCAAGC
>CAIKJM010000036.1 GCA_903827735.1 uncultured Rhodanobacter sp.
CCGCTCGTTGTTTCAATGCTTGTAGTCGGAAGCCCAGTAGGCCTCGATCTGTGCCACGAGCGGAGCCGGCAGCGGCACATAGTCCAGCGCAGTGGCGTCGGCCTGACCCTGTTCCAGCGACCACTTGAAGAAGTCGAAGGCGACCTTGCTGTTGGCGGCGTTCTTCGGCGTCTTGTACATGATCACCCAGGTGGTGGCGGTGATCGGCCAGGCCTGCGCACCCGGTGCATTGGTCATGACCAGGTTGAAATCCTTGGCGCTTTTCCAGTCGGCGGTGGCCGCGGCGGCGGCGAAGGCCGTGGCGTTCGGCTTGATGAAGTTGCCGCTGGCGTTCTTGAGGTCGACCCAGGCCAACTTGTTCTTAACCGCGTATGCGTACTCCACGTAGCCGATCGAGCCCGGAATCTGGCGCACGTACTGCGACACGCCTTCGTTGCCCTTGCCACCCACGCCGGTCGGCCATTCAACGGCCGTGCCGAACTTCACCTTGGTCGCCCAATCGGTGTTGACCTTGGACAGGTAATTGGTGAAGTTGAACGAGGTACCTGAGCCGTCCGAGCGATGCACGACGGTGATCTTGCCGGCCGGCAGCTTGAGGCCTGCATTCAGCGCAGCAATTTTCGGGTCGTTCCAGTTGGTGATCTTGCCCAGGAAGATGTCAGCCAGGGTGGTGCCATCGAGCTTGACCTGATCTTCGGCGATGCCGTCGATGTGCACGACCGGTACGATGCCGCCAACGACGACCGGGAATTGACCCAGGCCGAGCTGCTGAAGGTCTTCGGCCTTCATCGGCGCATCGGATGCACCGAAGTCGATGGTGCCTTCCTTGATCTGCGCGATGCCGGCGCCGGAGCCTACCGACTGATAATTAAGGTGATTGCCGGTTTTCTCGGCGAATGCGGCAGACCACTTGGACATGACCGGATACACGAAGCTGGAGCCCGCGCCGGTAATATCGGTGGCCTGAGCGGCGACGGCGAACGTCGAGGACACGGCGATGGCCGCGACGGCGGCGAATCGGAACGAGGATTTGCGAGTGATCAACACGGTAGCTCCTAGGAGGGGCGGAGGATTGGACCCCGCCATTTCAGGCCTTTCGTGTTGCAATGAGATGAGATGAATGTTTCAAAGAGATGACAACGCAAGAAATTGTTGTCATGAGCCGTGGTCAGAAGCCGTTTCTTGAACAAAAAATGTCGACGAACGCAGTTCAGGACGCGACGCTCAGGCCGACATGTTCCTGTTCGAGCAGCTCGAGCTGACGCCAGCGGTTGACCACGGTACAAAAAAGATCGGCCGTCCGCTCGGCGTCGTAAACAGCGGAGTGCGCCTCACGACCATCGAAGGTATGACCGGCAGCCAGCACGGCCTTGCTCAGCACGGTCTGGCCGAAAGCCAGTCCGCCCAAACTGACCGTATCGAAGCAGCTGAAGGGATGAAACGGATTGCGCTTGTTGCCGCAGCGACGGACAGCCATATTCAAAAAACCCAGATCAAACGCCGCGTTGTGACCCACCAGAATTGCCCGCTGACACTCCGCATCGCGCACGGCGAGGCGCACCGCTTGAAAGATATGGTCCAGCGCTAGCCGCTCGGCCAGGGCGCCGCGCAAAGGGTTGTACGGGTCGATTCCCGAAATTTCCAGCGATCGGGGGTCGATCTTGGCGCCAGGGAAGGGCTCGACGTGGGTCGAGATGGTCTGGTGCGGGCGAAGGAATCCGTCGGTGTCCATGCTGATCG
>CAIKJM010000037.1 GCA_903827735.1 uncultured Rhodanobacter sp.
GGCCATGACGCCGGCCAGCGTCGGCTGAATGCCCTCGACGCGCCCTACTTCGCGGCCGCCGGAAAACATGATGAAGGTCGGCGTGCCCTGAACTTCGAAGCCAGCCGATAGCTCCGGGTCAGCGTCGATATTGACGCGGAATATCTGCTCCTTGCCCTCCAGTGTTTCAGCCACCTGCTGCAGAAACGGTTCCACCGCGCGGCAGTACCCGCAGCCGTAAGACATGAACTCCACCGCGATGGGTCCGACGCCCTTGATGACGTTCGTGTTGAAGGTATCGCCCGTGAGGGTCGCGATTCGATCAATCGAACCGGCAGCGCGGTGGTTCATTCGAGTCTCCAGGGCTTAGGGCTCGCGCAGCGGAGCTCATGCATCGAGTCTAGCCCGCAGGCATGGCGCCGCCAGCCTCGGAAACTACTTAGCCTGTGATTAGATCGATACTCCGGCGCACCGCTGGCGGGGCCATTCCTCTCGCGCGCGCTACATGAAATCTTCGATATAAATGATGCACTGCGCCATAAGGTAGCTGTATTCTCTAAGCCCACAAAAAAAGCCGCGGTATCCATGGGCCGAAAGCCGACGATCTCTAAGGTCATCCATGGCGCCAGTGATAGTGGCGCCGCGGAAGGGCAGCGTCGGTTTGATCGAACGTCCCACGTCATGCCTCGTCACAAGCGCGCCAACAAAGCTTCCCACGCATCGATCGCCTCGCTGTTCACGAACGCCCGTCTATGAGTGCGCGCAGCTCCACTGCCATGGCGATTTTTGGCGTAATTCATTCCTTAGAACACGCTCCCTACAGCAATCAATACATCGGTAACGCCCACCGGCAATGTTGCTAGCGGTCGTGAGCCACAGCAGTTCACCCAGGCAGGAGATCCACATGCCCCCCCCGTATCGATCCCGCAAAACCCCCATCGTCACCGGCATCGTCTTCCTCCTGATCGGCCTCGCCCTCGCTGGCGGCGGTGCCTGGCTCATCGCGCTGGGCGGCTCGCTGTTCTATGCCATCGCCGGCCTCGGCATTGCGCTCACCGGTGCTCTGCTGATCGCGCGGCGCCGTTCGGCGCTGTGGCTGTATGCACTCGTCGTGGTCGGCTCCGTGCTGTGGTCGATCAGCGATATCCGCTTCGACTGGTGGCCATTGGCTGCGCGTCTGGACGTGATCTTTCCGCTGGGTCTGTGGCTTCTGACGCCGTGGGTCACGCGGGGGCTCGATCACGGCGGTCACGCAACCACCATCAACACCACCCTGCCGCTATGGGCCGCCTCGCTGCTGAGCGTAGTCGTGCTCGGCATCGGCCTTTGCTCGGATTACCACGACATCAACGGCAGCCTGCCGGCCGCGGTGGCCGCCGCCGCGTCGCTGCCGCCCAATGACGACAAGCAGCCGGACGCGGACTGGCGCGACTATGGCCGTACCCAGTTTGGCCAGCGTTATTCGCCGTTGAAACAGATCACCCCCGCCAACGTCAAAAAACTGAAAGTCGCCTGGACCTTCCGCACCGGCGACCTGCCGGGCAAGAACGATCCGGTGGAGACCACCTTCGAGGTCACCCCAATCAAGGTCAACGACACGCTGTACCTGTGCTCGCAGCATCAGCGCCTGTTCGCGCTTGACGCCAAGACTGGCACGCTGCGCTGGTCGTACGACCCCAAGGTGCAGGACAACCCGACCTTCCAGCACCTGACCTGCCGCGGCGTGTCGTATCACGAGACCGTCGCCGGCGCGCTCAATGCCGACGGCTCGCCCGCGCCGACCGACTGCCCGCGCACGATCTTTCTGCCGGTCAACGACGGCCGCATGATTGCGCTCGATGCCGACAGCGGCAAACCGTGCGAGAGCTTCGGCGAGCACGGCACGCTGAATCTCGAAGTCGGCATGGGCGAGCACACGCCCGGCTTCTATGAGCCCACTTCGCCGCCGATCGTCAGCGACAAGATTCTGGTGGTCGCCGGTGCGGTGATCGACAACTACTCCACGCGCGAGCCGTCCGGCGTCATTCGCGGTTTCGATATCCATACCGGCAAGTTGGTCTGGGCCTGGGATTCGGGCGCGCAGGACGAAAACGCCCTGCCCTCGGCCACGCACACCTATACCAACAACTCGCCCAACTCCTGGATGACCGCCTCGTACGATCCCAAGCTCGGTCTGGTCTACATGCCGATGGGCGTGCAGACGCCGGACATCTGGGCGGGCAACCGCACGCCGCTGGCCGAGCGCTATTCCAGCGCCTTGGTCGCACTCGACATCAACACCGGCAAGCGCGTGTGGTCGTACCAGACCGTGCATCACGATCTGTGGGATATGGATCTGCCCTCGCAGCCGACGCTGGCCGATCTGCCGACGGCCAACGGCGTGGTGCCGGCGATTCTGCAGCCGGCCAAGACCGGCAACCTGTTCGTGCTCGACCGGCGCACCGGCGTGCCGATCGTGCCGGCGCCGGAGCGTCCGGTACCGCAGGGCGCGGCGCCCGGCGATCGCACTTCGCCCACGCAGCCATTCTCCGAACTGACCTTCCGCCCCGAAGCCAAGCTCACCGGCGCCGACATGTGGGGCGCCACGATCTTCGACCAGCTGGCCTGCCGCATCACCTTCCATCGGCTGCGCTATGAGGGCACGTTCACCCCGCCGTCCTTGCAGGGCACGCTGGTGTTCCCCGGCAATCTGGGCATGTTCGAGTGGGGCGGCATCGCGGTGGACCCGACCCGCAACATCGCCATCGCCAATCCGATGGCGATCCCGTTCGTGTCGACGCTGATCCCGCGCGGACCAAACAACCCGTCCGCGCCGAACGACGCGCATCCGTCGGGCACCGAAAACGGCGTGCAGCCGATGTACGGCACGCCGTACGGCGTCGACCTGCACGCGCTGCTCTCGCCAGTTGGCATTCCGTGCATGCGACCGCCGTGGGGTTACATGGCCGGCATCGATCTGACGACCAAGAAAATCGTCTGGATGCACAAGAACGGGACGATTCGCGACAGCTCGCCGATCCCGCTACCGTTCAAGCTCGGCGTGCCCACGCTCGGCGGCCCGATGACCACCGCCGGCGGCGTCACCTTCCTCACCTCGACGCTGGACTATTACATCCGCGCCTACGACGTCACGACGGGCGAGCAGCTCTGGCAGGACCGCCTGCCGGCCGGTGGCCAGTCCACGCCGATGACCTACGCCATCGATGGACAGCAGTATGTGGTTACCGCGGCCGGTGGCCATGGATCGTTCGGTACCAAAATTGGCGACTACGTCATCGCGTACAAGCTCTCGAACTAAGCATTGAGCCGAGACACAACCAAGACCCACAGTTCGCCGGCTTCCGGCGTCTGTGGGTGTTTTATTGGCGTGCTGTCAATCTCAGGAACACCGATGCGCTACGCACTCGTGGAAGATCGATAACGCGAAGCTCAGCGACGCGGGTGGCCACGAAAGTACCAGCATGCGATCGAGATCGCGCCCTGATCGAACCCACAGCTGGAAATTCAGCGCGCCCACAAGGCGCTGCCAAGCGCTGCTGGAGATGGCAAGCGCAGCCGTCAATACAGGTTGGGCATTCCAGAGATCGACGCCGTATAAGTTGCATTATCTGGAATTTTTTGTAACCGGCGTAAAGTGCAGATCCTGATAATCCCAGCTGAAATCGGCCAGCGGCGAAATGGCATTCATCGTTATTTGATCGACGCGCCCATTCGGCTTGAGGCTGAAGGTGAGATTGGCATCTTCGTAGCCCTGTGCGATGAAGCGCGTTCGAAACGTGTCGTATTGAACGTGCTCAAGTGCACCGGTCATGCCCGGGGAGCGATCAAAATTGATCATCAATCCGCTCGCTGTTTTGCTGATCGTGATCGTGCCGTACCACGCATCTTTATACTTACCGACATAACCTGTCAGCGGCAGCGACGGACCAATTTCTCGCTGGCTCGCAGTCTTGCTTAGCGCCAGCATGTGCAAGGCTTCGGCTTCTTCCTGCCGCTGCGCCTGGCCGTAGTTGGCAATCCAATCCGGTGACGGCAGACCCAGGTAGGTGTCCAGCAAGTGTTCGCGCATGGCAAACAAGGTGCCCGCGTCCTCTGAATTGATCATCACGGCGAAGGCGACATGCCTGTCCGGTATGAGCACGACTGCGGAAATGCCTCCCAGCACGCCACCGAGGTGGGTGATGATCTTGTGTCCGCGATAGTCACGCACCTCAAAGCCAAAGGCATAGGCCTGAAATTGCGGCTGACTGAGGACCAGCGATGGCGGGCCAGGTGCGATGGGCATCAGGGTATGTGGCGTCCATAAGTCCTCGGATGCTGTTTGGCTGAAGAGAGAGGTGCCATCGGGCATAACCCCATGATTGAGCAGCACCTGCAGCCACCTTCCCATGTCGGTGGCGCTGCTCTTCAGCGCGCCAGCCGGTGCAAACGCGTCCCCCGACATGACGTCGGTTAAAACCGATTGTTTTCCAAAGCCGCGTACCGGCCCGGCAATCCTGGCATGAAGCGACGCTTCGTCGGGCACCTTGGCATCGATACTCACCTGGGTATCGCGCATTCCCAACGGGTCGAGAATGTGCTGCTGCACGAAATCCTCCCAACGCAGGCCGCTGACCGCCTGCAGCAACTGCCCGGCCACGATATAGAGCACGTTGTCGTAGTCATAGCTGGAGCGGAAGGAGTGCGCCGGTTTGAGATAGCGGATCGCGTGCACGAGTTCAGCGCGCGACCGATCCGTGTGTGGCACCAGCATCAGGTCACCCTCACCGAGCCCCAGACCGCTACGATGCACAAGCAGATCGGTGATGGTCATTTCACTGGAGGCATAATCGTCGTACATGCGAAAGCCTGGCAGCCTGTCCTCGACCCGATCGCTCCATTGGAGACTGCCCTGATCAACCAGCATGGCCAGAGCCGTGCTGGTGAATGCCTTGGTGTTGGAACCCAGCGGAAAGATCGTATGTGCGTCGATCGGCTCGGACGCCCCCAGTTTTCGTACGCCGTAGGCATGGGTGGAAATGTCATTGCCGTCCACGACGACCACCGCCATACCGGGGGTATCGAAGGCTTTCATGGCCGCGTTGGCGTACGTGTCGAGCGCTGAGGGGCTAGCCTTTTGCGCCGGGTCTGCCGCGACCGAGGAAAACGACCACAGCAGCGCGACCAGCAGAACCAAGGTTGCCCAGGCACGCCTGACTCCGATCCGTCGGCAAAGAGGACAACAGCGGATCGGTTCAAGCATAAATACGCCCTCTAGCAATGCCGCCTTGGGTAAGATTCGCGGCGTTCGGTGCCGTGACCGTCTATTGGGTTCGATTCGCGTCGCGCCGAGGAACGCGCTGTCAGGGCTTTGGCGAGGAACGGCGCTCGCGCGACTTATGACCGCCCTTCGCCTTGACCGAATCCTTGGACTTTCGATCATCCGCGGCCGGCGCTTCGACATACCCCACGAACTTTTGCCGTAGCTGCGTGATCTCTCCGATACGCTCGAATCGGCCGCCCATCTCGTTGCTCACTGCGCCGATCAACAGGCTAAAAACACTGCTGGCGGCACTGAAGTTGTGCCAGGCTCGGTGATCATCGATGGGTAGCATGAGCACGTTGTCTGTAAGCTGACGGGCCCAGTAGCACTGCGCATCGGTGATGATCAGCAGCGGAATACCGCGCCGGGCAACTTCCTCAGCCAGCAGGCGGAAGTGGCGGGAATAGCGTCGAAAGTCGATCAGAACGACACAGCTCTTTTCAGTGGAGTCGAGCAATACGTCGGCATACGCGCCATCGAGACCGTCGGCAAACGACGTGCGCGGCTTGACGTGCTGCAGCAAGCTGGCGAAACCGATGCCGAGGAAGCGGCCGTGGTGAAAGCTCGCGACGGACACTCGATCGGCAGTTACCAGCAGGTTCACGATGGACGGCCATTCGTGGGTTTGCGTCAGCGCATGCGCCGCGTTGAGCCCGCGAATCTCGGATTGCAAGGCCTCCGACGGAGACGCCACATTGCCACTGCCGGGATGGCTGTAAAGCTGCATCCATGATGTACCGCCGCGCAACTCATCTTTCAACTCGGCCAGCCCCTCGTAGCCGAGATTGCGCAGGAATCGACCCACCGTCATCGGGCTGACGTCGACGCGCTTGCCGAGCGAGGCTGCTGTCTCGAACGGTATGCTGTCGATGTTCTGGAGCAGATGCGAGGCAATTTTCTGTTCGGCGGTGGTGAAGGTCTCCCATCGGCTTTTCAGTTTCTTCTTGATGTCCTTCGTCATCGTTCTATGCTCATCGAGTCATTGCCATGGCTGGGTCATCGGCGCCCTGCCGCTCCACATTCCCTAGCCGACAGCCCAGCATATACAGGAGTGCTGCCGAGAGGCCGGCGACCGCTCCAATGAGGGCGAAGAACCAGCCGTGGGAAAGCACGCTCCACAACGTGCCCAGGGCGCCGGCCAGCAGATTGCCGAAGAAACCGGCGAAAAACCACGTGGCAATGCTCGTGGCACGAAACCCTTCCGGCGCCAGACGCCCAAACAGAGCCAGTCCGACCGGCAGGATATAAAGCTCCCCGATAGTAAACAGTACGAACCAGGCGAACAGCCAGAGCCAGCTCGCCCGGGAGCCATGAGCGTCGTTCCATGCCGCGACGACGCCAAGCGCGACATAGGAGATACCGACGATGGCAGCGCCGAAAGCCATTTTTCCAAGCAACGGTGTTTCCACACCCTTCCGAGCCAGACTCGCCCAGCGCGCCACTAGAAACGGCGTCAACGCGAATACCGCCAGCGAGTTGATCGACTGGAACCAGGTCATCGGTATCACCCAGCCGTTGGCCAGATGTCGGTCGATACCGGTATCAGCCCACAGGGCGATGGTGTTGCCGTTCTGCTCGTAGGCACCTCGAAATACCACCACGATCGCGGCGATCCCGATCAGCAGCACGAAACGATCACGCGCGGCGCGATCCATCGGCGGGCGAGCGGCGCGCATGGCGGCACCCCGCGCCGGTTCCGGTGGCAGGTAACCACGTCCCGCCAGATAGATCACCAGGGACAGCAGCATGCCGAAGCCGGCCGCAGCGAATCCCCAATGCCAGCCGTAGGCTTCGCCCAACGTGCCGCATACCAGCGGCGCCAAAAATCCGCCCAAATTGATGCCCACGTAATAGATGTTGTAGGCACTCTTGCTGCGTGGGTCGCCATCACGGTAGAGGCCCTCGATCTGACTAGCCAGACTGGGCAGGAACAGCCCGTTTCCCAGTGCGATGGTGATGAGCGCGGGATAGAACAACGCCTCGGAAGACATCATGAAATGACCGAGCGCCATTGCTGCACCGCCGATCATCACGGCATTGCGCTTGCCCAGCCATCGGTCGGCCAGCACCCCACCGAATACCGGCGTGAAATAAACGAAAGCGGCATAGGCGCCATACACCAGCGACGCGTACGCCTGGCTCAGGTCCAGGTGCTTGGTCATGTAATAGACCAGGATCGCGCGCATGCCGAAGAAGGAGAACATCTCCCACATCTCGGTCAAAAACAGCACCGACAACCCTCGCGGGTGTCCAAACCAGTCGCTTCCTCGTGCGGCAGTCATGGGGCCCGACATGGCAATCACGAATCTCGTCGGCTGGATGCAGCGGCCACTATGCCACCTCCGGCTGAGGGGATCCCCACAGGGTTTCCGGGCACCAGATCTTGCCATCCTCGTAGTCCGCTGCCGGCGTGCGATCGCGGGTCAGAAACACAGGGCCATCCAGATCGACCACGTTGCATAACTGGCCAACCACGAATGCCGGCGCCATGGCCAGCGAGGAGCCGGACATATTGCCGACCATCAGTTCAAAGCCCAGTTTGCGCGCCTCGTCCGCGAGTGCCAGAGCCTCGGTCAGGCCGCCGCATTTGTCGAGCTTGATATTGATGATGTCGACGCGCCCGACCATCTTCTGCAAGTCGCTGCGGTCCTGCACGCTTTCATCCGCCGCGATGCGGATCGGCCGCTCCAGTCCGTCGAGCCATGCTTCGCTTCCGATCGGAAACGGCTGTTCCACCACATCCACCCGCGCCTCCACCAGCGTCGGCAGCAGGCGCGCGAAAGTCTCGCGGGTGAAACCCTGGTTCGCGTCGACCATCAGCCACACGTCCGGTCGCGCTGCCCGCACCGCCAGCACGCGCTGCGCGTTGAGATCGTCATCGGTCAGCTTGAGCTTGATGGCGCGAGCGTCCGCGTAACCGGTCGCGCGCTCGGCCATGACCTCGGGCGCTTCGGCGCCTACGGTGAAGGTGGTCAGCAGCGGTGTGGGAGCTCGCTGGCCAGCCAGCTCCCACACCGACTTTCCACGGCGCTTGGCCTCCAGATCCCACAGCGCGCAGTCGAGCGCGTTGCGCGCACCGCCAGCGGGCATTAACGGCTGAAGATCCTGGCGCGTCACGCCTGCCTCGATCGTGGATCGCAGGCCCTCGATCTGCGCCAGCATCGAGGTCGGCGTGTCGTGCTTGTAGTAGACGCCCAGACCCTCCCCGCGGCCGATCAAGTTACCGTCGCGCAGCGTGACCACCAGCGTCTCAAAGTCGTTGAAGGTGTAGCCGGTGATGTGGAAAGGCGCCTTGGTCGGCCACTTCTCGATGTTCGCCTGCAGCTGCAGGCGAACTTGTCCATTACTGTTCATGAATACTCCGATTAAAATGCGATCGCTTGGTGACCGTGATTAGTACCGCGCGCTGAAGCTGATCAGGCCAAACACGACGATGAACCAGGCCAGGTAAATAGCGGCCAATGCCAGCAGCGTTTCTCCCACGCGCACCCAGCGACTGCGCCGAGGGAGAACCCACACGCGTGCCGCGTGAAACACCACTGCAACCGCGCCGATCAACGCCAACACAGCGAGCACGTAGAGCAGATAAAGCCAGGGCGTAATCGTGCCGTGCACCAGCGGCACGGCGTCGGTTGCCGTAAGCACCATCAGCAGGATCAGCCAGCCAAACACCACAGCGAAAAGCGCCAGCGCACCCAGGCGTGACCAGCGACGTGTGAGCCGCTGCGCGATCGTCAACTCGAGCGTGAGGCGGTAATGCTTGCGCACCGCCCAGCCCAGCGGCCAACTCAGGAGCGCGACAACGACGATCAACAAGGCCAGCGTCATCAGCCAACGCACCGAACCCAGCGACTGCAGACCCGATACCGGCTGGAACAGAAACACCGGCGGCTCGGCGTCGGTCGCCCAATAGCGAATCGCGCCCTGCTTGTCGGTGACGAACTGCAATTTTCGGGTGCCGTTGACTTCGCGGTAGCTCAGTGGACCCACTTCCTGCCAGTGCAGCGGCATGCCCGCATCGTCGCTCAATGCGGACACCGTGATGGTGTCGTCCGACTGCGCATCCACGGCGATCTGGCTCAACAAGTAGAGCGCACGCATCGCGCTGTCATTGCGGCGGCTGGACTCGTACCAGCCAGCAACCCGCGCCGCGTCGGCGTGGGCGCTCGAAACAATCGGCTGTGACGGCACGTGGAACGGGAAATAGCGGTCGAGGAAGGCGCGGAAGAGCGCAGCACGGATCACGCCGGCGCCCCCTTCGTTACCGGCACTGTTCATCGAAATGAAGAATCCGACGTGCGCATCCAGCAGCAGATGCAGATCGCTGTGAAAATAATCGAGGTCCCCGGCATGGCCGACAATGCGCTGGCCGTGGCTATTCTCCTGATAGAAGCCAAGATCGAAGCCGTTCAGACCCGCAGCGGCGGTACGTTGCGGGCTGTGCATCAACGCGACCGTCGCCGGCTCGAGAATCTGTGCCCCGTTGTAGTTTCCGTTCTGCAGCTGCGCGAGCATGAAGTGCGCCATGTCGATCGCGGTGCTGCTCAAGCCGCCGGCAGGCGCAGGGTTGACCAGTTCAAACGGTTGCGGCTGGCCGTCCGATGCCGTCTTGTAGCTCTGCGCGATCAGCGGGTTCCACGACGCCGGCAGCGGCTGCTCGA
>CAIKJM010000038.1 GCA_903827735.1 uncultured Rhodanobacter sp.
CCGTGTCCGATCCGCGCACGCTGCCGGCCAGCGGCGTGATCGGTTTGCCGGGAAGCAGTAATGGCTACGGCAGCACAAACGCCTCGACTACTGCTTTGCCGGGTGTCGGTGGTCCTGCCGGATTTGGCAACGCGATAAGTCCCAACGGTGCCGCGCCGATTGTGCCGGCAGCGACGCCTTACATGCCGATGCCCGCACCGGCGGCACCTGCCGAACCGGGGCCTAGCCACGTGCTGGCCGCGCCGCCAACATTGGAGAAATTACTGCCCACGCTCGATGCTACGGTTGGCTTCGTCGGCTTGCGCGACGGCGTCGTATTGCCGGCCGATCAGATGACCGTACGGGTAACAGGTCCGCTTGGAGCCAAGCTTGAGTTGAGCGTCAACGGCCAAGCGGTTCCGTCGACCCAGGTGGGCCAGCAGAGCAGCCTGGAAAGCCATGGCGTGACGGCATGGGAATATATCGGCATCAATCTGGCGGAAGGCGACAACGTGCTTCGTGTCGTTGCGCGCGACAGTTTTGGCAACGCGCGCAGTAACGCACAGATCCATGTCGTTGCTCCGGGCAAGCTCGCACGCATCCAGCTTGAGCTGCCCAAAGAAGCGAAGGCCGATGGCCATACGCCTGTTAATATCATCGTGCATCTGCTGGACGCCCACGGCGTACCGATGATGGCGCGCACGGAACTGTCGCTGGAGTCCAGCGTCGGCACCTGGCAGTCACCGGATCTGGATCCAAACGAGCAGGGCACCCAGGTATTCGTCGAAGGCGGGGTCGGTCACTTCGCGCTGCTTCCGCCGGGTGATCCCGGCACGGCGCATCTGCGTATCAGCAGCGGCCTGCTGCATAGCGAAAGCGACCTGGTATTCCTGCCGGACCTGCGTCCTATGATTGCGGCCGGCCTGATCGAGGGCGCGATCAATTTACGCAATCTGAATCCCGCGGCGCTGTCGCCCGCGCAGAGCAGCGATGGCTTCGAAAGTGAGATCCAGGGTGCCCAGCAGAGTTTCGATCATGGCAAGGACAGCGCCAGCGCGCACAGCGCCTTGTTCCTCAAGGGCAAGGTCAAGGGTTCGTACTTGCTCACGTTGGCGTATGACTCGGACAGGCCCGGCTCGACCACACTGTTCCGCGACATCAACCCCGACTCGTATTATCCGGTCTACGGCGACTCCTCCGCGAAAGGCTACGAGGCGCAGTCCACTGGCAAGCTCTACGTGCGCATCGACCACGGCACGTCCTACGCCCTCTACGGTGACTACAGCACGCAGAGCGACAATCCTGCGCGGGTACTGACGCAATACAACCGTGCGCTCAACGGCGCCAAGGCGCACGTGGAAGACGGCCGTTTGACCGTCGACGGCTTCGTCAGCGATACCAATTCGGTGCAGGTGGTCGACGTTATTCCGGCCAACGGCACATCCGGTCCGTATCAGCTGTCGAGCATCAACGGCTTGGCCAACAGCGAGCAGGTCGACATCATCACGCGCGATCGTAGCCAGCCCGCTTTGATCATCAGCGACGTGCCGATGACCCGCCTTACCGACTACGAGATCGAACCGTACAGCGGCCAGATCCTGTTTAAGGCGCCGATTGCCTCGCTCGATGCCAACCTCAATCCGATCTTTGTCCGCGTCACCTACGAAGTAAGCAACGGCGGCCCGAACTTCTGGGTCGCCGGGGTCGATGCGCGCGAAAAGCTGCTGCCGTGGTTCACGCTTGGCGGCACCTATATTCATGATGGCAACCCGGCCGATCCAGCGAGCCTGCGCGGCGCCAACTTCCTGTGGAACATGGGACCGACCACGTCGCTGGTCGGCGAGGTCGCGCAGTCCCAGTCCGAGCAATATGGCTTGGGCGATGCGCGGCGTTTTGAGTTCCGCCACAGTGACCCCAACCTGCAGGCGCGCGTTTACGCGGTGCAATCCGACACGGGCTTCAACAATGCCAGTTCGACGGTGCTTTCCGGTGGCGCGGAATACGGTGCCAAGGTCGGCTACGCGCTGACGAAAACCGATCGCCTGGTGGTGAACGCGACCAAGACCACCACTAGCCTGAGCACGGGGCAGATCGAGGATGCCTCGGTTGGTATCGAGCACAGCCTGCCGATGAACATGAAGCTGACCGGCAGTGTTCGACACGTCTCTGCCGACGATCAGGGATCGATTTATTCGACGCCCAGCCTCGGTAGCAGCACGGGCACCGATTCATATACCAGCGGGCTGATGCGCCTCGACGCGCCGGTGCCGCATGTGCCCAAAGCCAATGCTTTTCTACAGTACGAGCAGGCCCTGAACGATAGCGACAGGCGCAATGCGACGGTGGGCGCGACCTATCAGCTCGGTCCGCAGACCAAGTTCTATATCACGCATGAGACGAGCAACAGCCTGACCGACAATTTCTCGCTCAATTCGGCGCAGAACACGCAAGGTGGCAGCACCAGCGGCCTTGGCTCTACGCAGCAGAGCCTGGGCGGCGTAGGCATCGGTGGCGCGGCGCAGAACTACTCGACCGTGATCGGCGTCACCACGCCATACATGACCGGCGGACAGCTGTTCAACGAGTACCGCATCGGCGACAGCATCGACGGCCGTACGGCGGAAAACGCTGTCGGCCTGCGCAACCAGTGGCATCCGCTGGAAGGCCTCGGCGTCAATGCCAGCCTGGAACAGGTGCATCCGGTCACCGGCGCAGTGACCGATGAAGCCAGTGCGATCACCGGCTCGCTCAGCTATACGGCGAACCCCGACTGGAAAGGTTCCGCGCGCGCCGAATGGAGCGAGTCGGAAACGACGCGCACATGGCTTGCGACGCTTGGCGCGGCTTTCAAGGTCAACGAAAACGTCACGCTATTGTCCCGTGGCCTGTACAACCGGCAGACCACGTTCGCCACCACGTCGCTAGCGGCCGATGGCAGCACGGCATTGTCGCCGGCGACCGGCTTATATAGCGGCCCACAAACGCTTGAGCTGGCGCAGTTCGGCATGGCATATCGGCCAGTCAACAGCGATATATGGAATCTTCTGGCGCGCGTCGAATGGAAGCGCGACCAGGGTAACGACTTCGAGTCGTTCGGCACCGACGATGTGCAGGCCGGCACCAACGGCAACCTCAACTACTCAGCGAAAATTCTCTCGGTGCACGTCAACTATCAGCCGACTGCAACCTGGACGCTGGACGGTCGATATGCCGCGAAGAAGGTTGACGATTATGCCAACAGCATCACTTCGAGCTATATCGCTCAACTGATCGGCGGTCGCTCGATATGGGACATCACCAGCAAGTGGGATGGTGGCGTGCATTACTACTCGATTTTTGGCGGTGGTCTGTCGGCCCACCAGCAGTCGATCGGCGCGGAGCTCGGCTATATCGTTGCAAAAAATCTCTGGCTGTCGCTGGGTTACAACTTTCAGGGCTTTTCCGATCAGGATCTCGCCGGTGAGGACTATACCCAGAACGGCGTCTATCTGCGCCTGCGCTTCAAGTTCGACGAGAATGTGTTCAAACCGAGCAACAACTCCACACCGCTGCCGGCCGATGCCGCGGCGTCGGCGCAGTGAGCAACGTCATGAGCCTCGTCCACCTGATCCAGCGCACTCGCCTTCTCTTCGGAGTTTCCCGCCGAGGATGGCTGGCACTGCTGTTTCTGCTGGGCGGTCTCTTCGTGATGCCGGCACACGCCAACACTTGCGCACCAGCGGCGGTGCAGGGCGCTGCGCCGGCCGATTATCTGACGTATTGCTGGCTGGATTTCACCGGCTACAGCGATAGCGCGGCACAGGCCGGACAGGCTTTCACCTTCACCTTGTCTGATGGCTCGGTGCTGAGTCTGACTTTGACAGTATCCAGTGCGACCACGGCGACACCGCTGCTCAAGGTTTCCGGCGTGCCGACCTATAGCGGTGCAGCGTTCGGCAATGCCGGCTTCGGCAGCATTCCAGGCTTACCGGTGTTCTACGAGGTGCAGAGCGGCTCGACTGTCACCGTGACGCTGAGCAATATCCACATCACGCCCGCCGGCGGCGGTACATCTCCGGCTTACGCGATCATCGCCGCGGACGGCGAGTCGACCAACACACCGGAAACGCTGACCTTCACAACCAATGGCACCGCCTGGCAGCAGGCGGCCATGCTCGCCAATACCAATGCCACGGGCCCAACGGTGGCGGGGGTAGGGACCGGAACAGTGGTCGAAACCGGAACCGGCGGTGGCAACACCAATGCCTATGTTTTCGCCAGCATTGGCAGTCCGACCACGGTAACAAGTGTACTCAAAGGTAGCGGTTTGCAGGGAGCGCTGTTCGGCCTGCGCTTTGCGTCGCTTTCGGTAACGTCGCAGTTCAACACCACGCGTGTGGATGCAAGCGATCAAGTCACCTATTCGATTCTCGGCAGCAACAGTGCGGTGCTGAGCTCGGGCACCAGCACGGGCACGGGCAGTGGCCCTTTTCCGGCAGCAGGAAAGCCTGTCATATCATCAAGCGCAATCAGCGTGATGCAAGCCATGGCTAGCGGCAGCGCCAGCACGCTTGCCAATTACGCCACGTCGCTGACTTGTACAAATTTGGGAACTTCATCAACGGTAATGCCAAAAAACGTGGTGGCCAGCAGCTACACGTTTCCAGCACTGGCTTACGGCGACTCTATTTCTTGCGTGTTTACCGATACGCCTTATCCCAACATCAGTGGTCTGGTCTACAACGACGCAAACCACAACGCCGTGGCTGACAACGGCGAGACGGGCACCGGGCTTAATGGACTATATGTCAAGATCGCGCCCGCCTCGGGTGGCGCCTGTCAATCACCGGCGACATATGCAGCCGCGGTGACCAGCGCCAGCGGTGTCTTCACTGAGCCCGGTATTGCGCCTGGCACCTATTGCCTGATCGAAAGCAATAACAGCACGCTAACCGACATCACGGCAACGGCGCCATCAGGCTGGGTGCGGACGCAAACCCCCACCGGCATTATCAATCTCACGCAGACTTCGAACGCGCTGGTGCAGCAGAATTTCGGCTTGTTCAACGGCAGCGCGGTGTCAGCGCTGGTGTTTGCCGATACTGGCATCGGCACAGGCGGGACGCCGAACGATGGATTGCAGAACGGCACGGAAACGGTTCTGCCGAATGTCACCGTCAATGCCGTCAACGCTGGCAATACGGTCGCCAGCGGTGTTACCAATGGCAGCGGCACGGCGACACTGTGGCTTCCGTCGTCACTCACCGGCGCGGTCACCGTGACGCCGGTGGCTCCATCGGGTTACCTCGCCACTGGAGGTACCGCCGGCACAGTCAGCGGTGCCAGTTATACCCGCCCGTCGGTAAGCTTTACCTACGCGGCAGGGCTGACTGGCACGATTGGCAGCTTTGGTCTCGTGCCCCCCAACACACTGGCGCCCAACGGCGTCAACAGTGCTCAACCCGGTACCACACTCTATTACCCGCACACCTTTACCGCGGCCAGCGGCGGGCAGGTGACATTCACGACGTCCGCTGTGGCCACGCCAGCTGTGAGCGGTTGGGCTGAAACGCTTTATCGCGACAGCAACTGCAACGGCCAGCTCGACAGCGGCGAACCACAGATCACGGGTGCAATCACCGTGACAGCTTCGCAACAGCTGTGCCTGATCGTCAAAGAGTTCGTGCCAGGGTCCGCACCAGTCAATGCCCAGAATGTGGTCACGCTAAAGGCGACAACGGCTTATACGAATGCCAATCCTGCGTTGACTGCCATCGTGCTCAGCACCGACACGACGACGGTGATTCAGCAAGGTGCGCTAACGCTGTCCAAGCAGGTCAACAATGTTACGCAGAACGGTACTGCGGGCACGTCGAACAACGCGCTGCCCGGTAACGTGCTGCAGTATCAGCTCACGCTTTACAACGCGGGCAGCAAGCCGCTGACCCAGGTCGTTGTAAACGATGCGACCCCGGCCTACACCACGTTCACCTCGGCTACTTGTCCTGCGTCGTCGTCGCTGCCGACCGGCCTCACTGCATGCACGGTGAGCACGCAGCCGACGACGGGCGGTCAGGGTGCGATCGCCTGGAGCTTCACCGGTTCGCTGAACCCCGGTGCGCAAGCGGTGGTGTCGTATCAGGTGACCGTGGCGCAGTAACGGCTCGGGCTCAGCGCGATGCATGAGCCGCGCCGTTCGCTCATGATCCTAAATTCCAGCGTCTTGCGAGAAGATTCCCAAAGCTGCCAGGTCACGAAAGGCCGGTGCCACTATGCGCGTGTACGATGATGTTGCAAGATCAGCGTGTCGTGCGCGCTGGTTTGGCGTTGCCTTACACCCCATCTTTGGAAGACAGATCGAACCATGC
>CAIKJM010000039.1 GCA_903827735.1 uncultured Rhodanobacter sp.
ACTACCAGAAGGCCACCCAGCGGATCTACCACTCGCCGGACCAGGCCAGCTATATCGCGCTGCCGGTTATCGGGGGCTAAAGCCGGCCCTGACGCGCATCTCAACAGCCGCCAAAAAAAAGCCCGAGCTATCAGCTCGGGCTTTGGAGGGTGACCTAGTGTGACCATTTCGAACCTAGGCGTCACAATTGGTCATCACGGAGTTCAGGGCCTAGAAAAAGTGTCGTCAAAGGTAAGTTCGAGAGTCGCGCGCTCCCAAGCGATGCCCGGTCCCGCCGCCGACGGTGCTTCGCTCAGGCTTGTGCCTTGAAGCTGCTGATTTGCATGTATTGCCGGATCAGCTCCTCGTGAACGCTGTCGAGCGCCAGCAGCTCGGTGGCCGTGGCGGCCTGAGTGGCAGCGGCACTCTGCTCGGCCGATACCTTGGCAGCAGAAGGACTCGCTTCCGCGCGGGAAGCGGACGGTGCCGGCGAACTGAACTTGGCCAGTTCGGCCTCAAGCAGATAGGAGATGTCGTAGGCTGATTCGCTCATGCCAGAGGCAATGCAATAGGCTTGCCAATGTGCGGCGACTGAGCGTGCTGACTGTGTTTTTTGCCTGAACACCCGCTCGATATGGCGCCGCCGGCTTGCCGAGCCCTTCCGCCCTCCTTCCTCAGGGTGTAGAAAAGAGCGTGCGACCTCCTTCACTTATGCCGCTGATGACCGAGCCAAACCTGCTGATCCGTCTTGCCGAAGACGACGACGACTTCATTCTTTCCCTGGTGCCACGCTTTGTGGATTTCACGCTACCGCCGTGGCGACGACGACACGAATGCATCGAAGGCATCCGCAACGACCTGCTGAAACACCTGGAGGATCAGCCGGCGAACAGCTATCTGTTCGTGGCCGAGAACGCCGACGGCGAGCGGGTCGGCTTTATCCATCTTCAGCGCACCGCGGATTTTTTTACCGGTCGTAGCAATTGCCATATTTCCGATCTGGCGGTGGCGCCGCAGCACGAACGTCTTGGCATAGGCAAGGCCTTATTGGCGCATGCCGAAGCGTGGGCGCGCGAACACCACTGCCAACTGATAACGCTGGCGGTGTTCCCTGGTAACGAGGGCGCGAGAGCGCTCTATGAAGCCTCCGGTTATGCGCCGGATCTGCTGCGGCTGGCCAAGCCAATACGTTGAAACGCAAACGGCTCGCCCAGCGCCGGTGGCGCCGAGCGAGCCGTTTTGTGACCCACCGAATCAGTTTCGAGTATCGCTAGCCGGCGTTTCCGCTAGCTCGCGCTGTTCGAGTCGACGCGCCAGGCGGTCGATATTCGACAGCGACATCAGATGCGCGTAGATCCAGCCGAACACGCCCTCTTTGGCGAACTCGTGCGCGGTCTTTTCGTCCAGCGTGCGCAGCTTTTCCTCGTTGACCACAAACAGGCCATTGAGGTTGATCGAGCGGCTGTCCGGGCTATCTGGCGCGCCGCGTGTGAGACGAATATTTCGCGGCATCAATAGGTCATGCTTGTTGAGCTGTTCAAGAAACCAACGCGTGCGCGCGATGTTCTGCTGGAACTCGCCCAGAAAACCGACGGCTTTGGTCAGCATCTCGGTATCGCTGCCGTCTTCCTTGAACAGGCGCTCGCCTTCGGTCTTGTTGAAGCCGGCGTAGTCCTCGTCGAGGAAGACGGTCAGCTCGTCACCTGGCTGGCCTTCCGGCTTTTCGGCAAGCACAAACGGGTAGCGGCGGATAAAGGCGGGCACGTAAGTGTCGGCAGCCCAGCGGCCTTCGGCATCGATGTATAGATTTTCGTCCTGGCGCAAACCGAGCAAGGCCACCGGACCAGCATCCTTCACGTCATTACCTGCAAAAACGATCATCAGATCGCGCCCGGCGATGAAAAACTCGGTACCAGTCAACGGCACCGAATGCGCCTTCATGGCGTACTTCAAGTTCTGCACGCTCTTAAGGCGTAAATCTTTATGGTCAATACGATTGAGCGGAACCGGACGCTCGTAGAAAAGAACTTCAGCCACGTTGACTACCTCTGCCCCGCCGTGCCGGGGCCGCCACCGAAGCGTCCCCTCCCATAACCCGGCGCCGGGTGATTGTTGATTGATGACTATATCAGTGCCGCCGCGGGTGGGTGACTTGCCGCAGTTTGGATATGGCCTGAACCACCGTCGCATAATCGCGCCTTGGCACCTCAATAGGGCGCCGGTGCCGTTAGCATGCGAATTGCAATCAAAGTGTTCTATGCTGAGGGAAATGACGCATCCTGCATTGTTGTAGCGCTCTCTGACGCCTTGGCTGAAGGACGATCTGCATGCTTATGGAAGTCCCTTCGATAGAAATGCCCAACCGGGCCGACATCCATGCGACCCGCGTGCTGTCGCTCGATGCCACCGGGCGAATTCTGGATTGGATCAGCTGGCAGGAGGCGGTCTGCCTGTACGTGCGTGACGCCGTGGCCTGGACGCTCGGCGACCCTTGCCTGACCGTACACGGCGGCATCAACCGCCTGCACGGCAAGCAGAGTCTGATGCATCTGCATCCGATCATCGCCAGCACCGGCCACTGCCGCGATCA
>CAIKJM010000040.1 GCA_903827735.1 uncultured Rhodanobacter sp.
CCCACAGGCACAGCAGCTGGATCCAGGGATTCATGACGCGTGCCCCTGCAGTTGCGCCGCCGACGTCGATTCAGCGGCGGGCGCACGACCAGACAGCCACGCCAGAATCGGCGTGGCGATCGCCCAGCCAAGGCCCAGAAAAAAGAGCCCGTGCCAGCTCGGGTCGATAAACGTCACCACGTGAAATCCGCCGCTGGCGCTGATGTAGGCCACCGGGCCGCCTATGGCGCCGAAAAGCACGGCGACCCAAAGACGCTTCCGCAGATACGCCAGCGAGATAGTGAAGGTGAGCGAAAACGTAGCCCACAGTGAAACGATCCACAGCGGCGCGAACGAGGGTGAGGGCCACGGTGCGCTGTAGTGCGCCAGGCCGCTGTACGCCAGGCTGCCGTCGACCATGCAGCCCATCACGATGGCCGCGGCCATCAGGGAAAGGTGAGTTTTAACGTGGCCGGCGAGACTTATGTGGATGGATGCGTAGATCAGCATGCCGACCAGTCCGGGCCACGGCAGCCCGTGCTCGGCGCCGATGACCGCAGCGAACCAGACCAACTGGTAACCGATCAGGCAAGCCCAGAATTTCATGCGTGCGCCTTGGGGCTCGCATCCAGTGATGGCAGCAGGGAAGGGCGACGGTTATCGGGTTTGGCCAATAGCAGATGCGAGACGCCGATCGAACGCTCGCGGAAGCCGCCTTCGCAGTAGGCGAGATAAAACTCCCACATCCGAATAAAGCGATCGTCGAAGCCCGGCGCGCGAACCTGGGCCAGTTGCGCCAGAAAGCGGTGGCGCCAGGCCTCCAACGTACGCGCGTAAGAAAGTCCAAAGTCTTCCAGCTGCACCAGAGCCAGATCGGTGGTGCGCGTCTTGGCGTCGAGCATGGCGCTGATCGACGGAATAAAGCTGCCGGGAAACACGTGGCGCTTGATGAAGTCCACCTCGTTCACCGCCTTGGCGTAGCGGTGGTCTTCGATCGTGATGGCCTGCAACAGCGCCAGGCCGTCGGGCTTCAGCAGCGAGCCCAGCTTGGCGAAATAGGTGTCGATGTACTGCGCACCGATCGCTTCAACCATCTCGATCGAGACGAGCTTGTCGTAGGTCCCGGTGAGGTCGCGATAATCCTCCAGCAGCAGCGTGACGTGCGCGCTCATACCAGCCGCTTCGATGCGTGCTTTGGCCAGATCGTGCTGCTCTTTGGAGATCGTGGTGGTGGTGATGTGGCAGCCGTAGTGCTGCGCGGCATAGAGCGCGAAGCCGCCCCAGCCGGTGCCGATCTCGATCACGCGATCGGTCGGCTGAAGATCGAGCTTGCGGCAGATGCGTTCCAGCTTGCGCTGTGACGCTGCCTCCAGCGTATCGTCCGCACCGTCCCAGATCGCCGAGGAGTACATCAGGTCCGGCGACAGAAACAGCTCGAAGAAATCGTTGCCCAGGTCGTAATGCGCCGCGATATTGCGGCGGCTGCCGCTGCGCGTATTGCGCTGCAGGGCATGCCAGGCGCGCATGGCCATCCCGCCCAGGCGCGCCATGCCGGTTTCCATGCCGTCGAGCAGATCGCGGTTGCGCACCAGCAACTGGATCAGGCCGACCAGGTTATCGCAGTGCCACTGGCCGTCCATATAGGATTCGCCGGCACCCACGCTGCCGTTGGCCGCCACCGCGCGATAGAAGCCGGTATCCAGCACGTCCAGATGCACGACCAGATCGGTGGGCTCGTGCGCCGGAGTGCCCAACTCCACCTTGCCCAGGGCATCGGTGAGCACCAGACGTCCGCGGCGCAGTCCGGCCATCTGTACAAGCAGGCGCTGGCGCAGAAACCGCGCGCCGGCAGAAACGCTCGACGCGTCAGTGCCCGGGGTGACAGTGGATTTGGCGACAGCGTTCATGCGGACCTCAAAGCGATTGCGGGTGGTCGTAGACGGGATTGCGTTTCAGCCACAGGCGCAGTGCCTGCCAGTGGATGGCGCCGACGACTCGGGCAGTCATCAGCGGATAGCGCCACAGCACGCGGGCGAGCGAGGCGCCGTTCAAGGGTTGCCGATGCAGGATCAAGGTGGCGTCGAACTCGCGCACGCCCTCGCGCAGTACGTCCATGTGCACGCGCAGATCTTCGCCCGGCGTGGTGAAGCGCCAGGCGTAGTCGCGCGCCATTGGCATGAAGGGCGACACGTGAAAAACCTTGGGAAACATCCAACCCAGCGCGCGACCGTGCGCCTGCGCGCTATCGATCGGCAGCACATACGCGTGCCGTTCGCGCCAGGGCATGTTGGTGATTTCGGCGACGATGCAAACCAGGGTGACGCCGTCCTCGGCATAGCAGTAATAAAAACTCACCGGGTTGAACGTGTAGCCGAAGTAGCGCAGATGCGTCAGCAGACGAATGGGACCGGTCGGACGTTCGCCGGTGGCCTGCTCCACGCGCTGGCGCACGGCGTCGGATAGCGACAGTTCGGTGGGGCCGAGATAATCCTGGCGGCGAAACTGCGCCACGTTGGATTTTTCGTTCGACCACAGCCAGCGCTGCTCGAAAACGCGATCGACCTCATCCAGATCCAGATACAGCTGCGCCATCCTGTAGTCGAAGCTGTGCGGGTGCGGTGCCATCCGACGATGACGTACCACGCCTTCGTAAATAGCGCTGACGAACGGCGCGGTTTCCTGCAAACGCATGCTGGCAGGCTTGGCCGTCACGCAGACAGCGCCTCTTCGCGCGGTTCGATCGTGTGACGCGAATGCGTCGCCGTATCGGACCAGTGCACGCCGAGTGACTCGGCCACGTCCACCGCGCTGCGCATGCCGTCTTCATGAAAACCCCAACCCCAGTAGGCGCCGGCGAACCACGTGCGCCGCTTGCCCTGGATCTCGGGCTTGCGTGCTTGCGCAGCCACCGACGCCGTGCTGTAAACCGGATGGTCGTAGCTCATCCGGCGCAGCACCTTGTCGGGATCGATGGCATGCGTACGGTTCAACGTCACGACGAACGGCTCGGGGGAGTCGATTCCCTGCAGCAGGTTCATGCAATAGCTCACCGTGCATGCCTCGGTCGGATCGCGTGGCAGCCACGCGTTCCACGCCGCCCAAGCCTTGCGCCGGACCGGCAAGATGCTGGCATCGGTATGCAGCACGGTGTCGTTGGTCTGGTACGGCATGGCGCCGAGGATCGACTGTTCGCGATCGTCGGCGTCGGCCAGCATCGCCAAGGCCTGGTCGCTGTGGCAGGCCAGCACCACCTGATCAAAGTCTTCGACGCCCTCGGCGCTTTCCAGTTCAATGCCGTCGGCGTGACGCTTGATCGAGTGCACCGGACATTTCAGCCGCTCATGCACGGACCATAGGGCGCGCAGCGCCTTGACGTAGGTCGACGAACCGCCCTTGACCACGCGCCACTGCGGACGGTCGCTGACCTGCAGCATTTGATGATTGGCCATGAACTGCACGAGATAGCGGGCAGGGAAACCCAATATCTGCGTCGGTGGCGAGGACCACAGCGCGGACGCCATCGGCACCAGATGTTCGTCGCGGAAGGCGTCGCCGTAGCGGTTCTGCTCAAGATAGTCGCCGAGCGTCGTAGTGTTGTCCTGCTGCAAGAGCAGGGCAGGCGCTTCGCGATAAAACCGCATCAGGTCGCGCACCATGCCGATAAAGCGCGGCGATACGATATTTTTGCGCTGGCAGAACAGCGTATCCAGCGTGGTGGCGTTGTACTCCAGCCCGCTCGCCTCGTTATGCAGCGAAAAGCTCATTGTGGTGGGCTGCGAGGCCACGCCCAATTCGTCGAACAATCGCGTCAGCAGCGGGTAGTGCAGCGGGTTATGCACGATGAAGCCGGTATCGACCCGGTAACTGCGCCCGTGCAGGGTGATGTCATGCGTATGCGTATGGCCGCCCAGATAATCGCCGGCCTCGAACAGCGTGACCTCATGCTTGCGCGACAGCAGCCACGCCGAGGCCAGCCCGGCAATGCCCGATCCCACCACGGCGATACGCATGGTCTAGCTCCGCGCCTTGGCGTGAACCCATGCCGGCACCGACTTCAGTCCGTGTACCAGCCCCAATACCGACATCAGCTTCAGGCCGTACCAGGTGATATCGATTTCCCACCAGCGAAAACCCTGGCGGCTGGAGCCGGGGAAATAATGGTGGTTGTTATGCCAGCCTTCGCCAAAGGTGATAAGCGCAAGCCAGAGGTTGTTGCGGCTGCTGTCCTTGGTTTCGAAGCGGCGCGAGCCGAAGCGGTGCGCCAGCGAGTTGATCGTGACCGTGGCATGGAACAAGACCACGGTGGAAATGAAGAAGCCCCAGATCAACATCTGCCCACCGGTGGTGCCCAGCTGCGGCGCCACGTGATGCAGCAATACGCCGAGAAAATACATCGCTACCGCCAGCAGCACCGGCACCAGCGTGTCGTAGCGATCTAGCACGCGCAGCTCCGGAAACTTGGCCAGATCCGGCACGCGCGAAAGATCGGTCTGGAAGTTGCGCGGCGTGAGAAACCAGCCTACGTGGCTCCAGATGAAACCGTAGACGGTCGGCGAATGCGGATCGAGTTCGGTATCAGCATTGCGATGATGATTGCGATGATGCGCAGCCCACCACAGCGGCCCACGCTGCACGCATGAGGCGCCGATCAGAGCAAAGATAAACTGCACGGCCCGCGACGTGCGAAACGTGCGATGCGAAAAATAGCGGTGGTAGAAACCGGTGATCGCAAACATGCGTACGGCGTACAGGGCTGCCGCCACGATCAAGGCAATAGGCGAAACGCCGACCCAGATAACCGCGATGCAGGCCAGATGCATCGCAATGAAAGGCGTGGCGCGCAGCCAGTCCACGCGGTCCGCCCGCTCGTCATCCACACTAACCACGGCTGAGGTATCGAACCACGCGCGCAGCTTGCGGACGACCCAGGAACGTTTATCCGCTGGCATCGTCGTGCCCTGCGGCTGCGAGTCCGCACCGTCGGGGCAGGGCATCGAAATGGATTTGGAAAATGCCATGAAATTCTGCCTGTCAAACCTATGGCTATACGTACGAACCGGCATGCCCCCCGGATGCATCGCAACGCTGCGCAATCGCTGTCGTGTTGCCCCTGACGGCTGGTGTTTACCGCGCCCCGGCGCGCGTAAATACGTGGGATGCCGTCGTTCGAACTGAGACTACATCGTCGCGGGTTACGCGCGAAACATCAGCGATCTTTGCCGGCCTGATAGGCGGCCAGCGCGTCCTCGCGTGATTTGGCCAAATCCACCATCGGCGGTGGATAGCCGCTGCGCTTCAAGCGCTCTGGATCTTTCCACGGCTCGTGCAGCAGATCGCGCGGAAAATCCACCAGTTCCGGCAGCCAGCGCTTCAAATAGACGCCTTCGGGATCGAATTTTTTCGACTGCGTCACCGGATTGAATACGCGGAAATACGGTGCGGCGTCGGCGCCGCAGCCGGCCACCCATTGCCAGCCCAGCGTGTTGCTGGCCAGGTCGGCATCCACCAGGGTGTCCCAGAACCAGCGCTCGCCCTCATGCCAGTTCTGGCGCAGGTTCTTGGTCAGGAAACTGGCCACGATCATGCGCACGCGGTTGTGCATCCAGCCGGTGTGCCAAAGCTCGCGCATGCCTGCATCGACCAGCGGAATGCCGGTACGCCCCTGCTGCCAGCGTTTGAGCAGGGCCTTATCCGGCGGGTTCCAGCGAAAGTCTTTAAAGCGCGGGTTGAAGTTTTCGGTGGGCGTCTTGGGAAAGTGGTAAAGCAGGTGGTACGCAAACTCCCGCCACCCCAGCTCACGCAGGTAAGGCTCGATATCCGGGCGCTTCTTGGCATCCGTGCGCTTGATGTGTTCGGCAAGCGCAAAGTGGATCTGCCGCGGAGAAATTTCGCCAAAATGCAGATGCGGTGAAAGCCGGGAGGTGCCGTGCCGAGCGGGCAGGTCGCGCGCATGCGCGTAGTCGACTACCGCATCGTCGCAAAACAGGTCCAGCATCTGCGCCGCGCCCTGCTCGCCGGGCTGCCAGTGTTCGGCGAACCCAGAGTCCCAAGGAATCGTCGGCAGAAGCTTTAATTCCGCAAGATCAAGGCCGCCGGCCAGCGTCTTCCAGCCTCGTATGGCGGGTTCGGGCAACGGTTCGGCCGGGCTGATCTGCGTGCGCAGATTGCGCCAGTACGGCGTGAAGACCCGATACGGATCCCCTTGCTGGGTGGATATCTGCCAGGGCTCCAGCCAGAGCGAGGCGTTGTGGCTATGAACCGAGATGCCCTGTTCCCGGAGCGCCTTCTTGATCTGGGTATCGCGCTCGATGGTCGCCGGTTCGTACAGGCGATTCCAGTACACCGCGTCGGCGCCGCTTTGTTTGATCAGCGCCTGCAGGCAGGTCAGGCTGTCGCCTTGCGCGATATGCAGCCCCGCTTGATGACTGTGCAGCCGCTTCTGCAAGGACGCCAGCGAATGGTGCAACCACCACTGGCTGGCGGCACCGATGGTCCATGCGCCTTCTTCATCCGGCGCATGGATATACACCGGCAGCACGTGCTGGTGCGCCGCGCATGCCGCGGCGAGTGCGGGATTGTCCTGCAAGCGCAGATCGCGCCGAAAAAGAACCAGGGCCGTGCTCATGCGCCGCTCATCCGCCACAGGCAACCCGAAAAATCAGACGGATTTACGCGTGGCGGCCACGTTCAGCGCCGCCACCCGCACCACGTGATCATGCGTTTCCGGCGAACCGCTGATGGCGCCCTTGGCGATCACCGCGCCGGTCGGCTGACCGGTCGGCGACCCGCCTACCGGTTCCACCGATACCGCCAGCGCGGCGGTGGGCCCTAGCTTAGCGAGCAGCGACGGTTCCAACGCAATGGTGGTAGGCGCATCGCGCTTGATCATGGCGACGGAAATCGGCTTGCCACCGGCAGGAATCAGCCAAAGCTCAGGCGCTTTGCCGCTGGGCAAGGCCGACGGTGCGGCCGGCACGACGATCATGCGCGCCCGGTCCAGATCCATGGTGGCTGTCCAGCCGGTGACGCCGCTGTCCTGCTGAATGGTGGACACCATATAGCCGGCAGGTGCTTTCGCCGGTGCGGTCTCGGCGGTTGTCGGCACGTTTTCCCGACGCGGCGTCACGACGACCGCGAGCAGGGCGACCGCCACGGCCGTGGCGCCGATACCAAGCCAGTGCCACAGGGCCAGATTGTTCCAGAGCCCTTTGCTTTCGATGCGTGGCGTGGCGGATGTTGGCGCGTCGAGCCTCAGGTCGTCACGAATTCTGGCCCAGACGTACGGCGCAGGCGCGACGCCCGCAATCTGCTCGCTGAGCGGCATTAGGCGACGCTGCCACAGGGCGACGGCCGCAGCCGCCTCGTCCGTCGTCTGGACTTCCTGGGCAACCGCAGCGCGCGCGTCGGCGTCGAGTACGCCAAGCACATACTCGGCGTAGCGCAAGTTGTCGTTACCCTCATCGGCTGGCGTATTCATTGTTCCAGGCATACCCGTAGTTGCATCAAGCTGCGACGGATCCAGCTTTTCATGGTTCCGAGCGGCACCTTGGAGCGCGTCGCCAATTCGTTATACGTAGCGCCAGTGAAAAAAGCTTCACGCACCGAGTCACGCTGCTGCGGCTCGAGCGCGTCCAGACACTTCTGCAGCCGGCCGTATTCCTGGCTCGTTTCCGCGTCGACCGCCGGCGTAGGCTGATCGTCTATCGCCTGTTCCAGCTTCGAGGGATCGTCCACCAGCTCTTCGCGATGCTGACGCAGCCGATCGATCGCCTTGTTGCGCGACAGCGTGATAAGCCAGGTGATGGCGCTGGCCTTGGCCGCATCGAAGCCGGCTGCGCGACGCCACACCGTGGTGTAGGTTTCCTGCAGCACTTCCTCGGCCGCGCTGCGGTCGCGCAGCATGCGCAGACACACGCCAAAAAGCTTGGACGACGTGCGCTTGTATAACTCGGCAAAAGCTTTTTGGTCGTTGCGTCCGGTTTGTATCAGTAGTCGATTTAGCTCTTCACGTTCAGCGGGGCTGGTGACGCTCATGGTTAAACGATCCTGTGTTCATAAAGAATCCGGCGCTACGACGGGAAAATCCCGGCCACCGCAGGCAAAGCCCGCAGCACTCCGCGTAGCATGAAGCGGCCATGCCGGGCTTGCAAGCCTGGGCAGCGATCGAGTCGTGCACTGCGTCGATTGAACGCGTCAACGCGGGCGGGGGCACCGGACCCGCAAGCGGCCTTTTTACGATGGCTTCTCGCTAGACTTGCTGCCTGACCGGCTATCGAGCCGCCCGGGGACTGCCATGACTGACCGCCATGTTTGAACTCAAAGGCATGCTGTCGCTGCACGCCGGCGATAGGACGCTGGGCGGGCTCAATCGTATAGAGCTGCTGGAGAAAATCGGTGAAACCGGTTCGATCACCTCGGCTGCCCGTGCGGTGGGCATGAGCTATAAAGGCGCCTGGGACGCGATCGACGCGATGAATAATCTGTCCGACGAGCCGCTGGTGGTGCGGGTAGTCGGCGGCAAGCGTGGCGGTGGCTCGGAGCTAACTGTGCGTGCACGGCAGCTGATCGACGTGTTTCGAGCCATGGAGCGGGAGCACCAGCGTTTCATGCGAGAGCTGGGCGCGCTTAGCGATGTGTCGATCCGCGATATCGAATTGATGAGGCGATTCATGATCAAGACCAGCGCACGCAATCAGCTGTCCGGCACCGTAGTATCGGTGCAGAAGGGCGCTGTCAACGACGCCATCGAACTGGAAATCCAGGGCGGCCAGCGCATCGTTGCCACGGTGACCAGCGATAGCACCGAAAACCTGGGTCTCGTGCCGGGCAAAGCCGCGGTGGCGCTGATCAAGGCCTCGTCGGTGCTGGTGGGTATTCCCAGCGTGTCGATGAAGCTGTCGGCGCGCAACCAGCTGGCCGGCACGGTGAGACAGATTACCCGCGGTGCGGTCAATGCCGAGGTGGCGATTCAGCTCGCGGGTGGTGGCGTTGTCGTAGCGATCGTCACCAACGGCAGCGTTGATTCGCTTGGGTTGGTCGAGGGGCTGGCGGCGGTCACCATCATCAAAGCGTCCAGCGTGATTCTCGGCACGACGGACTAGCCATTCGTTGCGGCGTCAACCGCCTGCAGCCATAGAGTCGCTGAAAATACGGCCGTCGCGAATCTCCAGCACGTGTTCGCCCAGCGCTTTGACGTCGGCCGGATCATGCGTGATGATCAGCATCTGCAGATCGAGCCGCGATTGCAGCGCCGCCAGTTCGCTGCGCATGCGCGCACGAAGTGGCGGATCCAGCGCCGAGAACGGCTCGTCGAGCAGCAGGATGTCGGGCTCGGCGGCAAGCGCACGTGCCAGCGCCACGCGCTGTTTCTGGCCGCCTGAAATCTGCGACGGGTAATGCGTCGCCACTGCGCCGAGCTCGAAGGCATCGATCCAGCGCGCCGCCGCTTCTGGCATCGACGAACGGCGCGGATTGAGGATGCCGGTGCGCATGCCGAAGCTGACGTTTTGCGCCACGGTCAAATGGGGGAACAACGCGTAGTCCTGGAACAGATAGCCGACCTTGCGCACCTGCGGCGCCCGATTGACGCCCAGCGCCGAGTCGAACAGCACGTGCTGGTTGACCACGATACGGCCTTCGTCGGGCGTCAGCAGGCCGGCTATCGCGCGCAGCGTCATGCTCTTGCCCGCGCCGGACGGGCCGTACAAAACCACGCGCCGACTGGTGGACCGAAAGGCCACGTCCAGCGCGAAACGTCGCTCGGTATCGGCCAGTAGTCGACGGAAAGAGATCTCGACGGTCATGCGTCAGGACACAGGCACGCGCGAGCGATTTGGCGCCAGCCGTCCCGCGATCAGCAGCACGACTACACAGGTGATCGATGCGACGACGACGAGGATATTGGCCCCGCGGTCATCGCCCGCTTGCACCGCGGCGTAAATCGCCACCGACAGAGTTTGCGTGCGGCCGGGCAGATTGCCGGCAATCATCAATGTGGCACCGAACTCGCCTAGCGCGCGGGCGAAAGCGAGCAGGGCGCCAGCGGTAATTCCCTTCGACGCTAGCGGCAGCGAGACGCGAAAGAACACCGCGCGTTCGGGCAGGCCCAGCACGCGGGCAGCGCTCTCCAATTGCGGGTCGACGTTTTCAAAGGCGGCGCGCGCGGCCTTCTGGATCAGCGGAAAGGCCACCAGGGTCGAAGCGATCACCGCGCCTTCCCAGGTGAATACCGGATTGATGCCCCAACGCTCCAGCCACGCGCCGAACACGCCGCGTCGCCCCAGCAGTACCAGCAGGTAGTAGCCCAGCACAGTGGGTGGCAGGACCAGCGGCAAGGTGAGTAGTGAGTCGACCAGATCACGCAGCGGCGAGCGCCAGCGCGACAGCCCGAAGGCCACCGCGACCCCGAGCAGCAGATTCAACGCAGTCGCGCAGATCGCCACTTTCAGCGACAGCAGCAGTGGAAACCAGATGCCCATGGGCCGCCGTCAGGGTTTGAGAAATCCGGATTTGGCCAACAGCTGCTGGCCCTCCGGCGACAGCACGAAATTCTCGAAGGTCTGCGCGTCATCAACATGTTTCGACTGCGCCACTACGGCGATCGGATAGCTGATCGGCGTTGGCGAATTCACCCGCAGCGCGACCTTGACCTTGTCTTTTGCAATAGCCGCATCGGTGGCAAACACAAAGCCGGCATCGACCTCGTCGCGGGCCACGTAATCCAGGCTCTGCCGCACGTTGGCCGCCAGCACCGCCTTCGCCGACACCGCCTGCCATGAACCATCCGCCTGCAGCGCGGCCTGGGTATAACGTCCTACCGGCACCGATGCGGGATCACCATAGGCAATCCGCTTGATCGACGCTTGCTCGAGATCCTTTAGGCGGGTGATGGTCAGCCGGCTCGCCGTAGGGACGATCAGCACCAGCTGATTGGTGGCAAAGTTTTTCCGCGACCCGCTTAGCAGCACGCCCTGCGTCTGCGCCTTGTCCATCGCCTTCTGATCGGCCGAGGCAAATACGTCGGCCGGTGCACCGTTGGCGATCTGCTGCAGCAGGACATCCGACGCCGCGAAGTTGAGCACCACCTTGGTGCCCGGATGCTTCGCTTCATAAGCGGTGGCGACTGCCTTGAACGCGTCGGTGAGGCTGGAGGCGGCCGACACCACGATATCTCCGGCGCTGGCGGCAATCGACCAGAAGAGGCCGACTAGTAACGTGGCGAGTGCGATACGAGGGGAGGTTGACCTGCGCATAGGTAGTCCGGAAAGTCGTGGCTGGCTTAATGGGTGGTTGAGTATATAGCGCTAAGTGACGCTCGAATCACGGCGAGTTCGAGCCCCTTTTGTCACTTCTCACCATCGATGCCGTTCTATCAAAGATAAGCCGCATGCCGGGTAGCTTCTCCAGCGACGTCGGCGACCCGGGGAAGTAAGAAGCAACTGGTATTTCACGTGGTGGGCTCGTCGTCCTCGCATACGCGCATGCGCGAGGACTTGTCGACTATCGCCCGCGAACCGGCTGCGCCTCGCCCGTTGTCGAAGGGCGAATCAAGCGTTCAATGAACGATGGTTCCATGTTCCAAGTAATGATCCATCGAATCATGCGCTGGTGGAGGTTGCGGTGGAAACGGCTGCCCGTCGCGGCCTATTTGAGAGATGCAGTATCCATTTCCTGCGCTTCGCTCACCATTTAGCACGACTTTTCCATATTGGAGCGTAAAGCCATCCCGTACGTTCGCAAGAGAGCGGAATGATCCGGGTAATATTTTCAACAACTTGGCTTTACTCAAGCATGGCACTATGAAAAACCAAATACCGGCCCTGCTGATCCTGCCATGAGGCATATTTGTCACCGCATCGATCCATATCCTGTAACCGTCAGATGTATAGAATGAGTCCGTCGACCAGGTGTCTTCGCGTGGGTTTGCTTTCGTTGGCGTCCCCGCAGGGATCAACCGAGTAAACGTGCCCATATCCGCAGGCAGCGGAAACAAAGTGCTCGTTATTATCTGCTTGAGCGAGGGCAACCGTGGTTTGGCTTGCTGCTCTGCCTGGCAAACGCTCACGTGGAAAAGCAGTACGATTGCGGCGCAGAGAAAATTGCCTGGGCAAACTTTCATAACGCATCCTTGTTGTTGATTCCTGCTTAGAGCCTGCGTCTTTCCTAATGACCTGCGTTCCGAGTCCGAGCCCAAAAGAATTTTGAGAGCCCGCTCACACAAATTTTTAGTCAGTGCGAAGGAACAATCCTGAGCTGCCCTTGCTTCAGCTAACAACGGAGGGCATGTTCATGCCTTCGACCGCTTCGCTGGCAAGCGGCAGCAGGCCCTCACCACCGTCGGTGACAAAGTCTTTGAGCTGTCGGCGCATTACCGGGTCCCAGAAGCGGGTGAGGTGGTCGCGTACGCCGGTCACGGCGGTGGCGTGGTCGGGCTCGGAGGTGAAGTAGGTGGCGATGTCGTTGGCCATGGTGACCAGTCGTTCGATGTGCATCACGGTTCCTGCAAACGTTCGGACGACTGATCGTCCAGCAGTCGATGGGGATGGGTATAGACGTTGTGGCTGCCGGGACGGGCGAAGCCGATCAGGGTGATGCCGGCGCTGCGCGCCAGCTCGATCGCCAGCGCGGTCGGCGCGGAGATGGCCGCGAGCAGGGCGATACCCGCGCTCGATGCTTTGGTCACCATTTCATAGCTGGCCCGGCTGGTGACCAGCGCCATGCCGGTTTGTGGATCGATGGTGGCGCGACGCATGGCGCCGATCAGCTTATCCAGCGCGTTGTGGCGGCCAACATCTTCGCGCACCAGCACAATGCTGCCGTCGCGACTGGCCCATGCCGCTGCGTGCACCGCGCCGGTGGCCGAGTTCATCGGCTGCTGCGACTGCAGCTGGCTCAACGCACGCTCCAGCGCGCTGCGCGTTACCGTGATGCCGGTGCCGACCGGCGGACTGTGCCGTATCGCCTGTTCCAGCTCGCGCGTGCCGCAAATGCCGCAGCCGCTGCGGCCCGGCAGCAGGCGCTCATGCTGATGGGCGAGATGTGCGCCGTGCGCTTGGGCATCGACCGTCATCGACAGCTGCATGCCTTCGAGCAAGGTCTGGACGTCCACCTGCAGCAGCTGTGCCGGTGCGGTAACCAGAGCTTCGCTGAGCGAAAAGCCCAACGCAAAGTCTTCCAGATCATGCGGCGTCGCCATCATCACGGCAAAGCTCACACCGTTGTAAAGCATCGCGATCGGCATTTCCTCGGCGACGCAGTCATCCTCGTGCGTCGCCTCGCCGTGCCGCCATCGATCGACCGCGCGATGGACGAAACCGGACGCTTTTTCTTCGCCATCCGGCATCGCTGGCTCACGCAGGCCCAAGCGTGCTGGCCGGTTGCGCCGCGGCCGACTGTTCCAGCAGCGATTGCTGCTCGTTGGAGAACGCGCGGAAGCGCTTCTGCCATTCGGACGGCTGCGACACGCGGGTCACCTGCACGGCGGTGACTTTATACTCGGGACAGTTGGTCGCCCAGTCCGAGTTGTCGGTGGTGATGACGTTGGCGCCGGATTCGGGAAAATGGAACGTGGTGTAGACCACGCCGGGCTGCATGCGCTCGGAGACCAGGGCGCGCAGCACGGTTTCGCCCGAGCGGCTGGCGATACCGACCCAGTCGTCGCTAGCGATGCCACGTTCTTCCGCATCGTGCGGATGGATTTCCAGGCGATCTTCGTCGTGCCACATCACGTTGGCCGTGCGCCGCGTCTGCGCGCCGACGTTGTACTGGCTGAGGATGCGGCCGGTGGTGAGGATCAGCGGGCGTTCGAGATTCACCTTTTCGCGCGTGGGCACGTACTCGGTCAGCATGAAGCGGCCCTTGCCGCGCACGAACTCGTCGACGTGCATTACCGGCGTGCCGTCGGGGTGCTCTTCGTTGCACGGCCACTGGATCGAGCCGAGCTCGTCGATGCGATCGAAGCTCACGCCGTGGAAAGTCGGCGTCAGCGCCGCGATCTCGTCCATGATCTCCGAGGGATGCGCGTAATTCATGGGATAGCCCATGGCCTGCGCCAGCTTCTGGGTGATCTCCCAGTCGGCGTAGCCGGCCTTGGGCGCCATCACCTTGCGCACGCGCGAGATGCGGCGCTCGGCGTTGGTAAACGTGCCGTCCTTCTCCAGGAACGAGCTGCCGGGCAGAAACACGTGGGCGTATTTCGCCGTCTCGTTGAGAAACAGATCCTGCACCACCACGCACTCCATCGCGCTGAGCGCGGCGGTGACGTGCTGGGTATCCGGGTCGGACTGGGCGATGTCCTCGCCTTCGACGTACAAGCCCTTGAAGCTGCCGTCCATCGCGGCCTCGAACATGTTCGGAATGCGCAGGCCGGGCTCGTTGTAAAGCGGCACGCCCCAGGCTTTTTCGAACAGCTCGCGCGTGGCGACGTCGCTGACGTGCCGATAGCCGGGAAACTCGTGCGGGAACGAGCCCATGTCGCAGGCGCCCTGCACATTGTTCTGGCCGCGCAGCGGGTTCACGCCCACGCCTTCGCGACCGATATTGCCGGTGGCCATGGCCAGATTGGCGATCGCCATCACCGTGGTGGAACCCTGCGCGTGCTCGGTCACGCCGAGCCCGTAATAGATCGCGCCATTACCGCCGGTGGCGTAAAGACGCGCGGCACCGCGCACGGCGTCGGCTGGCACGCCGGTCTGCGCTTCCATCGCTTCGGGGCTGTATTTTTCCTGCGCGACGAAGTCACACCATTTGGCGAAGGCATCGTCCTCGCAGCGCTGCGCGACGAAGGTCTTATCGACCAGGCCTTCGGTCACGATGACGTGGGCCAGAGTATTGAGCACCGCGACGTTGGTGCCCGGCTTCAGCTTGAGGTGATAGTTCGCCTTGATGTGCGGCGTGCGCACCAAATCGATGCGGCGCGGGTCAATCACGATGAGCTTGGCGCCAGCGCGCAGCCGCTGCTTCATCTGCGAGCCGAACACCGGATGCGCGTCGGTCGGGTTGGCGCCGATCACCAGTACCACGTCGGTCTTTTCAATGGAGTCGAAATCCTGCGTGCCCGCTGATTCGCCCAGCGTCGCCTTGAGGCCGTAGCCGGTCGGCGAATGGCAGACGCGCGCGCAGGTGTCGACGTTGTTATTGCCGAAGCCCGCACGGACCAGCTTCTGCACCAGATAGGTTTCTTCATTGGTGCAACGCGAAGAGGTAATGCCGCCGACGGAATGGGTACCGTACTTGGCCTGCAGCCGCTTGAACTCGCTGCCGACGTGGGCGAACGCCTCGTCCCAGCTCACAATCCGCCACGGATCGGCGATATTGGCGCGGATCATCGGCGTGTTGATGCGGTCCGGATGGCTGGCGTAGCCGATTGCGAAGCGGCCCTTGACGCAGGAGTGGCCGTGGTTCGCATGGCCGTCCTTGTTCGGCACCATGCGCACGATCTCTTCGCCCTTCATCTCGGCGCGGAAGCTGCAGCCGACGCCGCAGTAGGCGCAGGTGGTGGTGACGCTGTGCTCGGCCTGGCCCTTGTCGATCAGCGATTTTTCCGACAGCGTCGCCGTCGGGCAGGCCTGCACGCAGGCGCCGCACGAGACGCATTCGGAATCGAGAAAACGGTTGTCCTGGCTGGCCGCGACCTTGGATTCGAAACCGCGGCCCTGGATCGTCAACGCGAACGTGCCCTGTACCTCGTCGCAGGCGCGCACGCAGCGCGAGCAGGCGATGCACTTGGACGGATCGAAGGTGAAGTAGGGGTTGGATTCGTCCTTCGGCGCGAACAGCGGGTTCGCTACCGGCGCGGCAGCACGGCCGTCGAGCGTGATCTGGCTGTCCCTGCTCGCCGGCATCTTGGCAAACACGTGATTCGCGCCTTCGTAACCGTAGCGCACTTCGCGCAGGCCGACGACGCCCGCCATATCCTGCAGTTCGCAGTGGCCGTTGGCGGGGCAGGTGAGGCAGTCCAGCGGATGGTCGGAGATGTACAGCTCCATCACGCCGCGGCGGATCTCGGCCAGCTTTGGCGTCTGCGTGCTGATCTTCATGCCGTCGGCGACCGGCGTGGTGCACGAGGCCGGATAGCCCTTGCGTCCTTCGATCTCGACCAGGCACAGGCGGCACGAACCGAATGCGTCGAGCATCTCGGTGGCGCAAAGCTTGGGAATATTGATTCCGGCCTGCGCGGCGGCGCGCATCACCGACGTGCCTTCCGGCACGTGGATGCTCTTGCCATCGATCTGCAGCGCAACGGTTTTCTCGGATACGGCTTTCGGTGTGCCGTAATCGATTTCGACGATGGACAACATGACGCGTTACCTCCTCAGGGCGTGACCGCTTCGGCGGCGCCTGCGAAATCTTCGGGGAAATGATCCAGTGCGCTGAGCACGGGGAAAGGTGCCATGCCGCCCAGCGCGCAGAGCGAACCGCCCAGCATGGTCTGGCAAAGATCGCGTAGCAGCACTTCGTTGCGATCGCGTTCGGCAGTATCGCCGGCCTTGAGCCGGTCAATGACCTCCATGCCGCGGGTCGAACCGATGC
>CAIKJM010000041.1 GCA_903827735.1 uncultured Rhodanobacter sp.
AACCATGCCCGCTCCGTAGCGGTGGATGTGGTGCGCATGACTAACACGGTCACGCGCAGTAGCTCCGCATGCTCGCGATGGCATGGTTCTGGGCATTGCGTTTTGATCCGGACTCCTATCGCTAGTCAATCGCATCGAAGCACGCGACACTGACCGCCTATGACTGCACGCGAGCGCTCGACGACCACGATTCTGCCAATGCAGCACTCGCCTGCAGTTGTCGTCGACGCGCTCAACCTCGCCTATTGGTGCGGCAACCCACCATCGTTGCGCGTGCCGCTCACCGTGCTGAGCGGATTGATCGACCAAGGACACTCACCGGTTCTTTATTTCGATGCCAGCACCCGCTATCGGCTGGTTCACGAGGTAGACAGGTATGAGGAACTGCTGTCGTTTCCGCAGTTCGCTGTCGAAGTCCCCGCGGGCAAGAGTGCGGATGGGCAAATGCTCAAGCACGCCCGCGCGACCGGGGGCTGCATCCTCAGCCGGGATATGTTTCGAGATCATCGAAAGCGCTATCGCAAGCTGATCGACGATTCCACACGCCTGTTCCCCGGCTTCGTCTCCGACGATCGGGTGATCATTCAGGCGCTATCGCTCGACGTTCCCTTATTGCCGAATCTGGACGAGATCTGGCAACACCTGATCTCGCAACTGCGAACTCAAACGGCGCGCGTTGTTCCGCAGTAGCAAGGCCGAGTGGTTCTGCCGCGCGGCCGATATGTGGGCCGGCCGACTCGGTCATCGCGCTAGCTGAGCGTGATGCATGCGAAGCGTGGTTGTCCGCGCTGCACTCCGATTGCCATGCGGCACAACCCCGCACATGCCTGCGCGATTGGTCGCGTGGATACGCCAACATTGCCGACTCCGCGTTCTGATATAGCCTCGACGGCCTTACAATGCTTGCGCGCCAGTGCCTGGAAATCGCTCCCATTACTCGTCATCCGAACGCCGTAGAGGTCAATCCGTCGCTCAGTATCAACTCACAAGCATTGCAGCCCGTGCTGCATCTGGATGCGTTGGGGAACGATCGCTTCGCGGCCAATACGCTATCGCCCAACATGGGGGGTGCGATCTTTGGCGGTCAGTATCTGGCCAATGTCGTGGGTGCGGCGATGCTCACCGCCGATGCGCATCATCCGCACATGATGCAGGCGTTCTTCCTGCGCGCCGGCGATCTTCAGTCACCGCTCGAATATTCCGTGCAGCGCGTGCGCGAAGGCCGCCGCTTCGCACACCGCCGCGTCGAAGTGCATCAACAGGAACGCCTGCTGATGACCGCCGACGTCTCGCTCTACACCGGTGGGAACGCGGGGCATCTCCACCAGCGCACGATGCCGGTGCTGCCGCCACCCGAGCAACTCGACACACTCGAAGTGCTGCTCGAGCGACATCGCACTGAGATATCCGACGACATTCGCGAACGCGTGCTGCGCAAGCAGGCCGTCCTGGTAAAGCCCGTTGACCCAACGGCGTCGATTTTCCATAAAGCGAAGCAAGCGCAGTTGGCCATCTGGCTCAAGACCGCGCAGACGATGCCGGCGACACGCTACTACCGCTATTGCGCGCTGACCTACTTGGCCGACTACTGGCTCGGAGCGGTTTCCACGGCGTTATACGCAGACAGCATCTTCTCGCCCGCGCACGCGGTGTTGAGCCTCAATCACAGCCTGTGGTTTCACACCGAACCGATGTTGGATGACTGGCTGCTGTATGCACTCGATAGTCCAAACGCCGGGCGTGGGCTCGGGCTAGGTCACGGCGCTTTCTACGATCGTCGCGGTACCTTGCTGGCAACCGCGATGCAGGAGGCGCTGCAGCTTTGAGCTGAAGCGCCTCCCGAGTTGACCGAACTGACGTTGTGCGCTCGACTAAGGCAACGACACTCAGAGCGGATTGTTCATCGGCCGCGGCATCAGCACGCCCGGGCCCGGGCACTGGTCCGCATTCGGCCCATACGCACACAATCCGTTGATCATGTACGAGGGATAGCCTTGCGGGAATGGATCGGAGTGCAGCGCGAACCATTGCATCGGCACCGTGAACACAAACAGCATCGACAGGTGCACGTAGGCGAACAGCGCGAGGAACTTGATCCACTGGCGCGACATTTCGCCGACGCGCAGCTTCTCGAGACCGCGCTCGACGAAGGTCTGCCCGCGATCATCGCGATAGAACAGCAGCAGCATGGTGGCACCGATCGTGAAGCCGCCGTAGCAGATGCCTTCGCTCATTGGAAACTGGTAAGTCTGCCCAGCAAACAGCGTGATCTCGCGGATACCACCTGGATAGGCATAGACGCCGGTTCGCAGCAGCAGCGATTCGAAGATCGTATCCATCACAATCAAGATCAGGATGCCGAGTGTCGCGAGCTGGAACTTGCTCAGACCGGTCCAGCGCTCCTTGATCTTGTTCAGCATCATCAGCACCGGGAAGCACAGCGAATAACCGATGATGGTGTAGCCGACGATGATCAGCAGCAGTGGCTCCGGCAGGTTGTTGCCGTTCGGGCTGGTCCAGCCCGGCATCGAACCGAGCGTCCAGGTACCCAGGTTGACCATGTAGGAGTTGTAAAGGACCGAGGCCGAGGTATAGCTCATCATCGGGTCCTGGAAGAACAGCGTCAGCCAGCACACGTAGAGCATGCCCGTGGTGGTCATGTGGCCTTCACGTATCCAGGGCCGGATCACGAACATCGTGAAGAACAACACGCCGAGCACGGTGGCGATGCATTGCACCCAGAAAATGAATTGCGCCGCTGCATGCGGCAACACGTCCGGTCCCGGTGCAGTCGGCACCGCATGGCCGGTGATGAACCAGCGCGCCATTACGAACAGGATGAACAGCAGAATGGCGCCACCAGCCCAGGCCCAACGGACCACCGGCGGCGTGGCCGCCTGTACCAGAGACTGGCCGACACTACGGCTGCGATCGCGGATCACTGCGGACATTTCTACTCTCCTGAGGTCGCACAACTCACGGGGACCCTGCGGCCATCGGTGTTGGTCGATATGAAGTTAGCTTGCATTGCTGCCGAGTGCGTCATCTAGATCGCGCTCAGACCTGCCACGCCGATTTTGGCTGCGCGCTGACGCGCGATGCCACGCAGCATGGAGATCGAAGTGACGCTGACCCAGCTGCCGAAGATCACGAACGGGAACCAGAACACGAACAATCCGTTCCACGAAAACGGACCCTTCTTGAACAGG
>CAIKJM010000042.1 GCA_903827735.1 uncultured Rhodanobacter sp.
GTTCCCCTGGGTGCAGATCGAAACTGACGTCCTGACATCCGACACGCTGCCCGTAGTGGTGACTGAGCCCTCGGACTTGTAGCAGTGCGCTCATGCCGCCCGCTCCGCGCGACGCTGGCCGCAGTAATCGGTGTCGGAGCAGACGAACAGGCGCGAGCCGCGATCGTCCGTGACGACCTCATCGAGATAACTATCTCCCGATCCGCAGAGCTGGCACTGCTGCTCCCAGCGCTGGATCTCGAAGGGATGATCGTCGAACGCCAGGCTTTCGACGTGCGTATACGGCGGAATCGCATAAAGCCGCTTTTCACGACCCGCACCGAACAGCATGAGCGCAGGCGAGCGGTCGAGCTTGGGATTGTCGAACTTGGGGATGGGCGAGGGCGACGTCAGAAAGCGGCCATCGACCAGCACGGGGTAATCGTAGCTGGTGGCTATGTGCCCGTATTGCGCGATGTCTTCGTACAGCTTCACGTGCATCAATCCATAGTCGGCCAGGGCGTGCAGGGTGCGGGTTTCCGCCTCACGGGGCTCCAGCGTGCGCAGCGGTTCGGGTTCCGGGACTTGGAACACGAGGATCTGATCTTCGCGCAGCGGTGTTTCAGGGATGCGATGGCGCGTCTGGATAACGCTTGCCTCACGCGTGCGTTCGGTCGTCGCCACACCGGTGACCCGCGCGAAGAACCGACGTATGTTGACGGCGTTGGTGGTGTCGTCCGCCCCCTGATCGATGACCTTGAGCACGTCATCCGGTCCCAGCAGTGCCGCCGTGAGCTGGATGCCGCCCGTGCCCCAGCCGTAGGGCAATGGCATTTCGCGGCTGCCGAACGGCACCTGATAGCCGGGAAGGGCGACAGCCTTGAGCAGCGCGCGACGGAGCATGCGTTTGGTGTTCTCGTCGAGAAAAGCAAAGTTGTAGTCCGACGTCATGACGAGGTTTCCGCAGCGCATGCTTCTTCCCCGGGGTGCTGCTGCGCATGCTGCTTGCTCAGCGTACGCAGCAGCGACAGCTCGGCCTGAAAGTCCACGTAGTGCGGCAGCTTCAGGTGCTGAACGAAGCCCGAGGCCTCCACGCTGTCCGAATGCGACAGCACGAACTCCTGGTTCTGTGCCGGTGCGACCGACGGCTCGCCCAATTCGTCGCAGCGCAGCGTGCGATCCACGAGCGCCATGGACATCGCTTTGCGCTCGCCTTCGCCCATGCTCAAGCCATAGCCGCGGGTGAACTGAGGCGCCAGTCCATGGCCACCGTGGAATTGGTTGATCATTTGACACTCGGTCAACGTGATCGAGCCGATCTCGATGGCGAAGCCCAACTCTTCGGGGCAGATCACCACGTCCACTTCGCCCATGCGGATTTCGCCGGCAAAGGGATGGCTTTCGGCATAACCACGCTGGGTCGAGTACGCCATGCCCAGCAGAAACCCTTCATCGCCGCGCGCAAGGTTCTGCAGGCGGGTGGCGCGATCGGCGGGAAACATCATCGGTTCGCGCGTCAGGTCGACCGGTTCGGGATCGCTGCCGGCATCGGCGCGTTCGATCAGTGCTTCGGCGTCGAGAAGATCCAGTACGCGCGGCATGACATCCGGCATCGGCGCGTCGCTCTGCGTGGACGGTTCCGAGGCGACGTTGCCGAACTCCAGCAGGCGCTGGGTGTAATCGTAGGTCGGCCCGAGCACCTGGCCGCCGGGGATATCTTTGAAGGTACCGGAAACGCGCCGACGTACGCGCATCGCGTTGGTATCCAGCGGCCGGGTATAGCCAAAGTGGGGCAGGGTGGTGCGATAGGCGCGCAGCAAAAAAATCGCCTCAAGCATGTCGCCGGCCGCCTGACGCATTGCCAGCGCAGCCAGTTCTTCGTCGTACAGCGAGCCTTCCTGCATGACGCGTGCTACGCCAAGCCGCAGCTGCTCGCGTATTTGCTCCAGCGATAGCTCAGGTACGGACGGGTCACCGCGGCGAGCTTCGGCGAGCAGCTCCAGCGAGCGGCTGATGGCCTGCTCGCCGCCTTTCACAGCAACATACATTCAATCCTCCAGGACGCGGGTTGTGCGCGGTAACGCGACCATGCGGTCGCCAGCAATAAAGATCAGGTCGACGCCCAAGGGCAGCTGGGCTTGCATGGCCTTGCGCTGTTGCCAGAACGTAGCCGGCAGGCCTTCGATCGTCAGCTGCTCGACATCGCGGATACCGGGCCCGCTGAAGCGCATGCCGGCGTTATCGGTAAATCCATCGACCTGCACAATCAGGGTGGCGGAGCGGTCCGGATAGCGCAGTTCACCGTGGGCAAACAGCGTGAGCGGAGGCATTGCCGCGCGGTCGGTGATCAACGCGAAATCGGCTTCCATGGTGCTTTGCGTAAGGCGTACACCGGTGTGGAAGCGCAGATGTGTCGCCACTTCATCGTTGGGTTGCTGCAGCCAAAGCGTCGTATCGGCATCGCACAAAGTGAGCACGGCGGCCATGGTTGCGGGCAAGATCGGCGCCGGCGCTGACGCGACTACCGGCATGGCGCGTGGCGATGCCGGGCGCGCCATCGCCTGGAGCAACTCGCGAAAGTTGCGCTGGCTGTCAAAGACCGGATGAGCAAAGGCAGCAAGCATCATTCGCCCCGCACGACGGTAAAGAATTCCACCTTGCTGGCGGCGGCTTTGCGGCTGGCGGTCTCGCGGCGCAGAGTCAGCGACTGGCGCAGTGGCTCCACGACGTGCGCCTGCAGGCGCCCACGCTGATCGACGTCCTGCAGCAACGCATCGGCGCACGCGGCCAGTTCGGCATGGCGACGGTTGCCGCCGCGAACCCATGCATGACCGATGCGTTCGCCGATCTGCACGCTGCAGCGGGTAACACTGACTTCACCGAGATTGAACTGCGCACCAGTACCGCCGACGCGACCGCGCAGCATGTACAGGCCGGTCTGCGCAGGGCGCAGCCAAGTCACGTTATCGAGCGCAGGCGCAAAGGCTTCCATCGCTCGCATCAGTTCGTCCGCTTCGGCCTGAGCCAGCGATGACATCCATTGCGCGCGCGCCAAGTGGTCGGGGGTGTCCATAGCGTGTTCCTCGGCTTGTCACAATTGTCTAGTTATCTATACAGACCGGGACACACGATCCCGACGCAGTGCATTGCAGCAGCTCAGCGTGCCGCTGCCATGACGGTGAATAGACAGGTAGGTGCAGTCGTATGAGCGAAGTGGGGCGTGGCCGTGGCGTAGCGCTATGGAGCCAGATTGGCGACATCCTCGCGGACGATATCTTCAAGGGCCGCTTACGGCAGGGCGAGATGCTGCCGTCCGCACAGGCGTTGGCGACCCGATTTTCCGTCAATAGGCATACCGTACGTCGCGCGATGGCGGACCTGGAGCAGCGTAATCTGGTGCGCACCGAGCAGGGCCGCGGCAGCTTTGTCCAGGAACACACGCTGGACTATGCCATCAGTATGCGCACCCGCTTTACGCAGAACATGCGTAATCTCAACGTTGATAACGACATCGAAATTCTGGAAACCGTGCGTGAGATTCCTCCGGCACAAGTATCCGAGGCACTGGGTCTGGGTCGCAACGAATATACCTTCCGTATCGACACCCTGAGCCATGCCGACGGCCACATTATCGACCACTGCACGGCGTATTTCCCCGCGGCACGCTTTCCCGGCCTGCCCGAGATCTACCGCCGCACGCGATCGGTGACGGCGACGCTCAACGAGTTGGGCGTCAGCGACTACATGCGCAAACACACCCGCGTCTCGGCGCGGCTGCCCGAGGCGCAAACCGCCCGCCTGATGAAACAGCAGGCCAGTCGCCCGGTGCTGTACGTTCAATCCATCAATGCCGATACGCGTGGCGTGCCGGTGCAATACGGCATTACGCGGTTCTCCGGCGACTGGGTGCAACTCGTGCTGATGGCGAACGACTGATGCGCTACGCGATTTATTATTGTCCCGGCATCAA
>CAIKJM010000043.1 GCA_903827735.1 uncultured Rhodanobacter sp.
CACCCGATTCGATCTCGCGAATAGCGCCGACGCCGTTCTTGTTCGACTTGCCGTTCTTCGCCAGCGTCGACTTACGCACGCCGGGAAACTGGTCGTACAGCGCGTGATCGGCGAGGCGGTCGAAGACGCGCTCGATCGGTGCCTGAATCGTGTGCTTGACGATGATGGTGCGCATGGCGGTGGTCGGGCAGTGCAGCAGTGAAGTCGAAAAAACGGCGCCACGCCTCAGCGCAGTTCGAGCGTTGCGGGCGTGCGGGTGGACCACCAGACGCAGGCGATCAGCAGCACCTGTAGCACCAGACGAAAACCGAGCAGGCTGCTCGGGATGGTCGGGAATAGATCCGGGTGCTGCCACATATAGACGTTGGCGGGCGTCACGCAGATGATCAGCGCGATCAGGCCCCAGCCGGCCAGCGGGCGCAGGCGTGGCGACAGCAGCGCAAACGCACCGAGCAGTTCGAACACGCCGCTGACGTAAACCGCCAGACGTGGCCAGGGAATCGATGGCGGCACGATGCTGGCGAAAAATCCGGTGGCGACAAAATGGCCGATGCCGCCGAGGAAAAACCATAAAAAGACAAAGCCGATTCCGGCGCGGCGGGCGGGGGAGAGCGGCGCGGAGCTGAGTGTCGGGTTCATGCCGCATCTTAGACGCTCGCTGGCCTTTGCATAGTGACGGAACGCATGGCCGCAGATGGCGCCTAAGTCAGATGAGCACGCCCGTCTCCGACATCATCGAAACCGATATCCCCGCGCGCCTCGATCGCCTGCGCTGGGGCCGCTTCCATACGCTGGTGGTGCTGGCACTCGGCATCACCTGGATCCTCGATGGGCTCGAGGTCACGATCGCGGGCGCCATATCGGGTGCCTTGAAGGCGAGCCCGAGCCTGCACATGACGGATGGCCAGATTGGACTGTCGGCGAGTTTCTACCTGTTCGGCGCCGTCGCCGGTGCCTTCCTGTTCGGCTGGCTCACCGATCGCCTCGGCCGCAAGAAACTGTTCTTCGTCACCCTCGGGCTCTACTTGCTTGCGACTGCGGCAACCGCGCTTTCGCCGAACGCCTGGACCTTCATGCTGTTTCGCTTCCTCACCGGTGCGGGCATCGGCGGCGAGTACACCGCGATCAATTCTGCGATTCAGGAGCTGATCCCGGCGCGCTATCGCGGGCGCACCGATCTCACCATCAATGGCAGTTTCTGGATCGGTGCGGCACTCGGCGCGCTCGGTGCGGTGCTGCTGCTGCGACCCGGCTGGCTGCCGCCCGATCTCGGCTGGCGGTTCGCGTTCGGCATCGGTGCGGTGCTCGGACTGTTGATTCTGATGTTGCGCAGCTTCCTGCCCGAAAGTCCGCGTTGGCTGATGCTGCACGGACGTCTCGAGGAAGCCGACGCCATCCTGTGCGACATCGAGCGCCGCTGTGGCGATGTTCCGTCGACACCGCAGAAGACGATCCGCCTGAAGTTGAGCAGTGCGCGGATCGGTCTGCTGCAGCTCACGCGGGCGCTGTTCCGCATGTACCCACAGCGTGCGTTGGTCGGTCTGCTGTTGATGGCCGCGCAGGCGTTTTTCTACAACGCGATCTTCTTCACCTATGCGCTGGTGCTGAGCCGATTCTTCGGAATCGCATCGGACCGGATCGGACTCTATGTGCTGCCGTTCGCCGTCGGCAATTTCCTCGGGCCGCTGCTGCTCGGTCCGCTGTTCGATTCGATTGGCCGGCGCCAGATGATGGCGCTGACCTACGGCCTCTCGGGGCTGTTGCTGCTCGTCACGGCACTGCTGTTCGTCAACGGCTGGCTCGACGCCAGGGGTCAGA
>CAIKJM010000044.1 GCA_903827735.1 uncultured Rhodanobacter sp.
ATTCGCCGCGATGCGATGGGCGACGTGGTGCTCAACAACCTGTTCCAGCAGACCCAGCTGCAGGTCACCTTCGGCATCAACATGGTCGCGCTGCTGGACGGCCAGCCGCGTCTGCTGAATCTCAAGGACATTCTTGAGGCGTTCATCCGCCATCGTCGCGAAGTGGTGACGCGTCGCACGATCTTCGAACTGCGCAAGGCGCGCGCACGTGCGCACATCCTCGAAGGCCTCACGGTAGCCCTGGCCAACATCGACGAGATGATCGAACTGATCAAGACGTCGGCCTCGCCGGCGGAAGCGCGCGAGCGCATGGTCGTGCGGCGCTGGGAAGCGGGTCTGGTGCGTGCGCTGCTGTCGGCAACCGGAGCCGAAGCCTCACGCCCCGAGGAAATGGACCCGCGCGATGGTTTGAAGGAAGACGGCTATCAGCTGTCCGAAGCCCAGGCCCTGGAAATTCTGGCGATGCGTCTGCATCGTCTGACCGGACTGGAGCAGGAAAAGCTCTCCGACGAATACAAGCAGATTCTGGAAACCATTCGCGGCCTGATCGAGATTCTGGAAAATCCCGAACGCCTGCTCGAAGTAATTCGTGGCGAACTGGAAACGGTGAAGGAAGAGTTCGGCGATGCGCGTCGCACCGAGATTCAGCACTCGCAGGAAGACCTCAACGTACTCGATCTGATCACGCCCGAAGACGTGGTCGTGACGCTGTCGCATACCGGTTACATCAAGCGTCAGCCGGCGAGCAGCTATCGTTCGCAGCGTCGTGGCGGCAAGGGCCGTTCGGCCTCCGCGCTGAAGGACGAGGATTTCGTCGAGCAGCTCTGGGTGGTCAACACGCACGACACGCTGCTGACCTTCACCAGCACCGGTCGCGTTTACTGGCTCAAGGTGTACCAGATGCCGGAAGCGGGCTCGGGTGCGCGCGGCAAGCCGATCGTGAACCTGCTGCCGCTGGGCGAAAACGAGAAAGTGCAGGCGGTGCTGCCGGTGCGCGAGTACACCGAAGATCGCTTCGTGTTCTTTGCGACCCGCAAGGGCACGGTCAAGAAAACGCCGCTCACCGAGTTCGCCTTCCAGCTGCAGAAAGGCAAGATCGCGATCAAGCTCGATGAGGGCGACGCCTTGGTCAACGTGGCATTGACCAACGGCGACAGCGACGTGCTGCTGTTCGCATCCAACGGCAAGGTCAATCGCTTCGACGAGAACACCGTGCGCTCGATGGGCCGTACCGCCGGAGGCGTGCGCGGCATGCGGCTGGCCAAGGACGAAAACGTGGTCTCGCTGATCGTAGCCGCCGAGGGCGACATTCTCACGGCTACTGAACGCGGCTACGGCAAGCGCACCGAGCTCAGCGAATTCCCGAAGAAAGGACGCGGCACCCAGGGCGTGATCGGCATCCAGTGTTCCGAGCGTAACGGCGCGCTGGTGGCGGCAACGCAGGTCACCGAACTGCACGAGCTGATGCTGATCTCCAATCAGGGCACGCTGGTGCGTACCCGTGTTGCCGAAGTATCGCAGCTCGGACGCAATACCCAGGGTGTGACCTTGATCAAGCTGCCGGCCGATGAAAAGCTGGTCAGCGTGATGCGTCTCGATGCCGAAGAAGAAAACGGCGAAGAGGGCGAGATCGTCGGCGGCACCGCGCCTGTCGACGGCGGTGGCTCGGAAGAAGTCGATCCGACGCCCGCCGGAGACTGATCAACGGCTTTGCGCAACAATAAAAAACCCCGGCGATTCCGGGGTTTTTTATTGGCCAGATTCCGGAACGATCGCTTCGGCACCTGCTTTGCGAACGCGCTAGTTGGGCAGCGATGCCAGCCAGTGCAGAACCGCGGACGACAGTTCGGTGCGCTGATCGGAGTAGGCGTGGTCGGTGGGAAAATGCGCCGATGTGACCTTGCTGTCGCCGGCGCGAGTCAGCTCATCCGCAAACGTCTGGTTCTGCTTCGCCAGACCGTCGTCTGACGTAATGACCAGCGCTGTACGATTCTTCAGGGCATCCACGTTGGCGCTGAAGCTCCAGGCTCTCGCATGGTCGGCGACGTCGAGCGCCAGACCTTTCGGCGTGCATCCGGCAAGCGGTGCCATGCCTTCGTTGGCGAGAGCTTTGCTCAGCTGTTCGATCGCGGCAGCCTTTGGTTCTTTGTCCAGCGAAGCCAGAAAGTTGCCGCCGAAGTCGGCTGCCGAGATAGTCGCGACCGCCTTGATCGCGGGATCGGTTGCGGCGGTCTCCACCGCCATGAAGCCACCCATGCTGTGCCCGATCAGCACGATGCGCGTAGGGTCCAGCCGCAGCTTTCGGGCGACATCCGGCTGCCGCAGATAGGCGAGTGCGGCGGCGGTATCTTCGATGCCGTGCGTGAAGGAGAACTTGCCCGGCGTGCCCCACGAGCCGCGGTAGTTGAAGTACAGAACGTCCCAGCCGGCGCGGCGTATGTCCTGCGCCAGATCCAGATTGCGCTCGTTGCCCGGGAAGCCGTGCAGCAGGATCACGGCCGGATGCGGACCAGCGCCGGCCGCCACGTAGACTAGAGCATTCATCGGCGAGCCGTGGCTGCGTATCTGCATTGTCTCCATCGACGCGCGGTCGCCGCCCGGTGGCGGTGCGACGAGCGTGGCGGACGCAGCGGACGAAGAAGGAGTCGTCGTTTGTGCGCTTGCCAGCGCCGCACCGAATGCGAAAAGCATCGGTGCCAAAAGTTTCAGCGCGGATGCTTTCGAGCGATGACGCATGGAGTTCTCCGACATGTCTGGAAGTTTTATCGGCGGCCGAACGGAGGCAGCGCTTAGCCGTTATCCGTGCAGTGGAGTTTATTGATCGATCGCGGCAAGCATTGCTTCGGCGCTGGACACGCGATATTCGCCCGGCGCCTCGACCTGGAGCAGACGGACCACACCGTCTTCGGCAAACAGCGCAAAGCGCTTTACCCGAATGCCCATGCCAAAGGCCGTGCCGTCCAGCTCCAACCCCATCGAACGGGTGAAGCTGGCGTTGCCGTCGGCGATCATCAGCAGCTCCGCGGGCACCTGCAGCGATGCCGCCCAGGCCTGCATCACGTGCGCGTCGTTGACGGCGAGACACATGACCGTAATCCCGCGTTCGTTAAAAGCGGCCAGATGGTTCACGTATCCCGGCAGATGCTTGTTCGAGCAAGTGGGAGTGAATGCGCCGGGCACGCCGAACATCACCACCTTGCGCGCGGCGAACAGCTCGCTGGTACGGCATTTGCGCACCTCGGTGTCGATAACCTGCACGGAGGCGTCGGGAATCATCTTTCCGGGCTGTATGACCATGTGTCTCTCGTCGATGATGTTGAGGCGTGACCGTGTTCGATCATGCATTCGCTGTGGCTTGGCTGAATCGTAGGTCGGCTGGGCGTCGATCCGCGGGGAGCATCGCCTTGAATCATCGTCCAGCGCACCTATCTTGCAAGGCAGGCGGTAGATGCACCGCATGGCATGGAGGAGATCATGGCATGTTCTTTAGTCATGGTTGCCGGTTCGATCTAGGTCAATCGGATGCCGACGGGCAGACCTTGTCTGAGAGGTGCAGTTCGGGCATCCCAGCCCACGGATCGCGTCGGCTGGCTGCGTTCGACGAGGCCCATCTAGCGGGATACAGGCATGAGGGCGTCGGAACGCACTACCATCAAGGGCGGCGGTCAGCCAGATGCAGATTGGCCGCCGCATAGTGCGGCACAGGCCGCGACGGTGAATGAACCGGCGCGGATTTTGCGTAAGTTGGGGAGTGGCAGTGGAATTCAAAGATTATTACGACATTCTGGGTGTGAAGCCCGACGCCAGCGAGGCCGACATCAAGGCGGCGTATCGCAAGCTGGCGCGCAAGTACCATCCCGACAAAAATAAGGACGCGGGCGCCGAGGAAAAATTCAAGTCGATCAACGAAGCCAATGAAGTGCTCAAGGATGCCGACAAGCGGCGCTCCTATGACGAGCTACGGGCTGGCGGCTATCGACAGGGCGAACAGTTCCGGCCGCCGCCGGGCTGGCAGGGTCAGCCCGGTCACGGCGATATGGGCGATGGCGACTTCAGCGACTTTTTCGAAAGTCTGTTCGGCCGCAATGCGGCGGGCGGTCAGCGTGGGCAGGCGCGTCCGCGGCGTGGGCGCGACGTTCAGGCCAGCGTGCAGATCGATCTGCAGACGGCCTTCGACGGTGGTCGCACGCGGCTGTCCATGCAGGACCCGGCCGGCGGCGAGCGCGTGCTGGAAGTGAAGATTCCTGCCGGCATTGCGTCCGGTCAGACAATTCGCTTGTCCGGGCAGGGCCAGGCCGGCATGGCCGGTGGTCCGAGCGGTGACCTGCTGCTCGAGGTGATTGTTCGGGATGATCCGCGCTTTCGCCTGGATGGGCGCAACGTGCTGCACGTTCTGCCGATCTCGCCCTGGGAAGCCGCGCTCGGCGCCACGCTTTCCGTGCCGACCCTGGCCGGCAAGGTCGATCTGCGCATACCGCCGGGATCGCAATCCGGACGCAAGCTGCGTCTGAAAGGTCGCGGCATGCCGGGCGCTAATCCCGGCAATCAGCTGGTCGAGCTTTCCATTCGCGCGCCGCTGGCGGAGACCGACGGTCAGCGAGCGGCTTACGAGGCGCTGCGGGACCAGTTCGAGACTTACGATCCGCGAGGCTGATTTGCAGCACAAAAAAACGGCGCCTAAGGGCGCCGTTTTTTATTTTGCTGCTGGAGTCCAGCGCTTACGCGGTGTGCGCACCCGGCAGAAATTCATTCAAGGTCTTGACCAGATCCTCTTCCTTGATCGGCTTGGTGACATAGGCCTTGGCGCCCTGGCGCATGCCCCAGACTTTGTCGGTCTCCTGATCCTTGGTGGTCACCAGAATGATCGGGATATGCGCTGTTTCCGGATTCTTGCTGATCGTGCGGGTGGCCTGGAAGCCGTTGAGGTTCGGCATCACCACGTCCATCAGGATCAGGTCGGGTAGTTCCTGCTTGGCAACCTCAACGCCGGCGGCGCCGTCTTCGGCGGAGAAGGCTTCATGCCCCAGTTTTTCAACGATTCGCTTGATGCCCAAAAGCTGGGACGGAGAATCGTCGACGATCAAGATGCGTGCCATTAGATGTTGGTTCCTTCGGTTTTCGTGAATTCTAAGCGGTGGCTGTGGCAGTTCCAAGCGCGCTTTGGTCAAACGGCGCTATCGATGCGTACCAGCGTGCGGCCGAACGAGTCCCCGGCCAGCATACGCGCAAACGTACCGGGCAGCTCTGTGAGGGCGATCTCATTTGTGGCGATGCGGTCGATGTGCTGCGGTTTCCAGTCGCTTGCCAGGCGGCGCCAGACCTCGTCGCGAACCGCACGCGGTGTGCCGGCTGAGGCGATGCCGAGCAGCGCCGCGCCGCGAATGATGAAGGGCAGCACGGTGGTATCGAAGGCCACACCGCCTGCGTTGCCGCACAGCGCCACGTTGCCGTACGGGCTGAGCAAGGGCAGCAGGCCGGCGAGCACGCTGCCGCCCACATTGTCCAGTACGCCGCCAAAGCGCACGGAATCCATCGGCTTGCCGCTGAAAACCAGCTGATGTCGATCGATGCACTCGGCGGCGCCCAGCGCGCGCAGAAAATCGAAATGGTCGGTCTTGCCGCTGATCGCGTGCACTTCGTAGCCGGCGCGGCTGAAGATATCGATGGCCAGCATACCCACGCCGCCGCTGGCGCCGGTTACCGCGATTGGGCCGAGTTCCGGCGTCTGATGGTTGTCCAACATGCGCAGCAGGCCAAGCGCCGTCGTGAAGCCGGCGGTGCCCAGAATCATGCTTTCGCGCAGGCTCAAGCCGGCCGGTAGGGGAATCGTCCATGCGGAAGGCAGGCGGATGTATTGCGCATAGCCGCCGTCACGCGTTTCGGACAGTCCGCTGCCGGTGCACAGCACGGCGTCGCCCTCCTTGAAGGTCGGATCGGTTGAGGCAACCACGTGACCGGCCACGTCGATGCCGCCATTCAACGGGTACTGACGGAGAATCTTGCCTTTGCCGGTACCGGCAAGCGCATCCTTGTAGTTGACGGAGGAGTAGGCGACGGCGACCAGCACTTCGCCGGGCGACAGCGCGTTGGCGCCGATGCTTTCGATGCCGGCGCGATACCCGGCATCGTCGTTGTGGATGCGAAACGCGTGAAAATCGGACGGGTTGGTCACAGCGCTTCCTCTTTCGGCTTGGACGTATAGACGTCCGGAATGTGGCTCATCCAGTCGAACAGCTGGTCGATATTTTCGCCGAACCACACGTTTTCGCGCTGGGCAGAACGCACAAAACCTTCCCCTACCATATGGTCCATCATGCCGCGCAGCGGCGCGTAATAGCCGCGCACGTCGAGAAAGGCGCACGGATAGCTGTGCAGGCCGAGCTGCGACCAGGTCAGCATCTCGAACATTTCGTCCAG
>CAIKJM010000045.1 GCA_903827735.1 uncultured Rhodanobacter sp.
CGCTGGACGCCTACGGTCCGATCACCGACAACGCCGGCGGCATTGCCGAGATGGCCGACCTGCCGCCGGATGTGCGCGGCGTCACCGATCCGCTCGACGCGGTGGGCAACACCACCAAGGCGGTCACCAAGGGTTACGCGATCGGCTCGGCGGCGCTGGCCGCGCTGGTGCTGTTTGCCGACTACACGCATAACCTCGATGTGGCCGCGCAGGCGAAAGCCTTGCTCAACAACACGGCCTACGTGCCAATGACCTTCGACCTGTCCGACCATATGGTGATCATCGGCCTGCTGATCGGCGGCCTGATCCCCTACCTGTTCGGCGCGATGGCAATGGAAGCGGTGGGTCGCGCCGCTGGCGCGGTGGTCGAGGAGGTGCGCCGTCAGTTCCGCGATATCCCCGGCATCATGCTGGGCACGGCCAAGCCGGAATATTCCCGCGCGGTCGACATGCTGACCAAGTCGGCGATCCGCGAAATGATCGTGCCGTCACTGCTGCCGGTGGCTGTGCCGATCGTTGTCGGCCTGCTGCTGGGGCCAAAGGCGCTCGGCGGCGTGCTGATCGGCACCATCGTCACCGGCCTGTTCGTGGCGATCTCGATGACCACCGGCGGCGGCGCCTGGGACAACGCCAAGAAGTACATCGAGGACGGGCATCACGGCGGCAAGGGCTCGGAGGCGCACAAGGCCGCGGTGACCGGCGATACCGTGGGCGACCCCTACAAGGACACGGCCGGTCCGGCAGTGAATCCGCTGATCAAGATCATCAATATTGTCGCCCTGTTGCTGATCCCCTTGCTCTAAGGCGATCGACGACGAGTAACAGAAAATCCCGCCCCGGCGGGATTTTTTATGTCCTTATCAAACGACTCACCCTGACTTTAGTCACAGGCGGCCACAACGGGCGGCGGTTAGGCTCGAATACTGACGGCCTGCGACAGCACGCTGTCTCCACCCACACCTTGCACACGAGGCGCATACGATGAAATCGGTCTGGCTGATGCTGGCTCTCGGCGTCACACTGGTAGGCATGAATATCACTCACGCTGATGGCAATAACCCCTCGGCGGCATCCACCGGCGCTCAGGCCTCTGACGATCCGTTCCTGTGGCTGGAAGACATCCACGGTGCTCGCGCGATGGACTGGGTCAAGACCGAGAACGCTAAGACCACCAAACAGTTCATCGATAATGCCGAGTTCGACAAAACCCGCGACCGCATTCTCGAAGTGCTCGATTCGGACGCGCGCATTCCGGAGGTCAGCCGCATGGGCGACTACCTCTACAACTTCTGGCGCGACAAGGCCAACCCGCGCGGCGTCTGGCGCCGCACCACGCTGGCCGAATACCGCAAGCCCGCGCCGCAGTGGGAGGTGCTGCTCGATATCGATGCATTGAACAAGGCCGAGAACAAGCGCTGGGTGTTCAAGGGCTCGCAGTGCCTGAAGCCCGCGTACACGCGCTGCCTGTTGTCGCTGTCGCCCGACGGTGGCGACGCGGTGACCGTGCGCGAGTTCGACATCCCGAGCAAATCTTTCGTCAAGGACGGTTTTGTCTTGCCGGTCGCCAAGACCGAGGCCAGCTGGATCGATGAGAACACCGTGTATGTCGGCACCGATTTCGGCCCCGGCACGATGACTGCCTCAAGCTACCCGCGCATCGTCAAGGAATGGAAGCGCGGCACGCCTATCGCCGAGGCCAAGACCGTATACGAAGGCAAGACGACCGACCTCGCAGTCGGCGCGATGCACGATCGCACGCCCGGTTTCGAGCGCGACTTCGTCTCGGTCGCGAAGGACTTTTTCCATAGCGAGCTGTACCAGCGCAAGGGCGACAAACTCAGCCGCGTCGACGTACCGACCGACGCCAGCGCAGACGCCCATCGCGAATGGCTGCTGGTGCAGACGCGCTCCGCCTGGACCGTGGGCAGCCAAACCTATCCCTCCGGCGCGCTGCTGGCGGCGAACTTCGACGCCTTCATGGCCGGCAAGCCCGCCTTTACCGTGCTATTCAAACCCGATGCGCATACTTCGCTGGAGTCGTACGCCTGGACCCGCCATCACCTGATTCTCGACGTGCTCGATGACGTCAAGAGCCGGCTGGAGGCGCTCACGCCGCCGGACCACACCAACGCGACGGCCGACTGGAAACACGAGGCCGTGCCAAATGCACCGGCGCTCAGCTCGATCAGCGTGGCCGATACCGACCCCGACAACAGCGACGAATACTGGCTCGACGTCACGGGTTTTCTTACGCCCTCATCCCTGCAGCGCGGTGTGCTGGGCAGCGTGCCGGCCGAGACGATCAAGCAGGATCCGGCCTTCTTCGACGCGTCGAAGTTCGAAGTGAGCCAGCACTTCGTCACCTCGAAAGACGGCACCCGCGTGCCGTACTTCGAGATCGCCCCGAAGGGCATCAAGCTCGATGGCTCCAACCGCACCCTGCTGTACGGCTATGGCGGCTTCGAAGTGTCGCTGTCGCCGCACTACAGCGGCAGCATCGGCCGCGCGTGGCTGGATCGCGGCGGCGTGTATGTGCTGGCCAATATCCGCGGCGGCGGCGAGTACGGTCCGCAGTGGCATCAGGCGGCGCTGAAGGCCAATCGCCCGCGTGCGTACGAAGATTTTGCGGCGGTCGCCGAGGATCTGGTCAAACGCGGCGTCACTTCGGCCAAGCATCTGGGCGCCGAGGGCGGCAGCAACGGCGGCCTGCTGATGGGCAATATGCTGACGATTTATCCGCAGCTGTTCGGCGCGATCGCCTGCGAGGTGCCGCTGCTCGACATGAAGCGCTACACGCACCTGTCCGCCGGCGCGTCGTGGATGGCCGAATACGGGGACCCGGACACCGCCGACTGGCAGTTCATCCAGACCTTTTCGCCCTACCAGAACGTGAAGAAGGACGGCCATTACCCGCCCGTGCTGTTCTACACCACCACCAGCGATGACCGCGTCGGCCCGGTGCAGGCGCGCAAGATGGCCGCGAAGATGCAGGCGATGGGCCACCCCGACGTGTGGTTCTACGAGAATCTCGAAGGCGGACACGGCGCGGGCGCGGACAACAAGCAGGCGGCGCTGATGCATGCGCTGGCGTACGACTTCCTGTGGGATCAGCTGAAATAAGTTGTCGACGATAGGGACTTCAACGAGCCGGCTGTTGCCGGCTCGTTGCTTTATGGCATCGGCAGCGGGCCGCCCTCACAACTTTCACCTGCTGCCGCGGCTAAAGTAAGCTTTCAACGTCATCGACTCAGCCACGCCGCCATGAACTCACGCCCGTCGATCCGCCCCGAACTGCGCGAATGGATTCTGTCCACTACGCGCGCCGGCCACAGCGTGCCGGAAGTGCTGCAGCTGATGAAACAGAGCGGCTACGACCCGCGCCAAAGCCGCAGCATTCTGGCCGACGTGCTGAAGATTCCGCTGGCAGCGCTTAACGCGACCGCGGTGGCGCCGGCTGCCAGCTCGCTGCCGGCCAAACGAACCAAGCACCCCGAAGCGCCCGGCGTCACCGTCGGCGGCCATCGTGTTGATATTTCGGTGAGCGTGAACGAGCCGGCGCTGCGGGTTCTGGACGGGATCCTTTCGGACGAAGAATGCGCCGAGCTGATCGAGCTAGCACGACCGCGTCTGAAGCGCGCCATGACGGTGGCTACCGACGGCAAAAACCAGGTCGACAACCGGCGTACCAGCGAAGGCATGTTTTTTACCCTCAACGAACTGCCGCTGGTCAGCACCATCGAGCAGCGTCTGGCGTCGTTGCTGGACATGCCGGTCAGCCACGGTGAAGGCCTGCAGATTCTGCATTACCTGCCGGGGCAGGAATACGAGCCGCACTTCGACTGGTTCGATCCACAGCAGCCGGGCTTCAGCACCATTACGGCGGTCGGTGGGCAGCGCATCGCCAGCATCGTGATGTATCTGAACACGCCCGAGGGCGGCGGCGGCACGGCGTTTCCGGAAATCGGGCTGACCGTGACGGCACGGCGGGGCTCGGCGGTCTACTTTGCCTACGACAGCGGCGATCAAAGTTCGCTGCACGCAGGCCTGCCGGTGACGAAGGGCGAAAAATGGATCGCCACCAAATGGCTGCGTGAAAGGCCGTATAAACGAGGCTGACCGTCGCCACCCGTTACCCGCGCCGCTGCGCTGCAGCAGCGTTTCGCGTATCCTCAGTGGTCGACTTTTTCAAAACATCAAGGACAATTCATGGGACTGCATCTCGTCTCCGCCGGCCGTGACGTGCCGAACGACATCAACGTCATCATCGAAATCCCCAAGGATGCCGAGCCGGTCAAGTACGAAGTGGAGAAGGAAAGCGGCGCGATCTTCGTCGACCGCATCCTGTCCACGCCGATGCGTTATCCGTGCAACTACGGCTACGTGCCGGGCACCCTGGGCGGCGATGGCGATCCGCTGGACGCCCTGGTGATCCTGCCGCTGCCGCTGATCCCCGGCGCGGTGATCCGCTGCCATCCGGTCGGCATGCTGAAGATGACCGACGAAGCCGGCAGCGATGAAAAACTGGTGGTGATTCCTACGGCCAAAGTTTTTCCGGGCTACGCTCACATCAAGGATATGAGCGGTGTGTCGGGCCACTGGCTGGAACGCATCGGCCATTTCTTCGAGCACTACAAGGATCTGGAGAAAGGCAAGTGGGTGAAGGTGGAAGGCTGGGTCAGCGCCGACGAGGCCAAGGCCGAGATCCTGGCCGGCGTCCAGCGCTATCAGCAGGAACAGCACTGATCGCGGCACCGGCTCCAGTTCATTGATCACCAAGGCGGCGCTTCGCAAGAGGCGCCGTTTTTTTAGGCTTATCTAACCGCATGCTCACCCTGCGATCGCTATGCTCCGGACTCTTCCACCCATGGAGCCCACATGAAAGCCGTCGCCCTTACACGCTATCTACCGATCGACGCCCCCGAATCGCTGGTGGACGTCGAGCTACCCCGGCCAACCGCCAGCGGCCACGATCTGCTAGTGCGCGTGGAAGCCGTTTCGGTAAACCCGGTCGATACCAAGGTGCGCTCGCCCAAAGCGCAAATCGAGCCGCAGCCCAAGGTGCTCGGTTACGACGCGTCGGGTGTGGTCGAGGCCGTGGGCGAGGCGATCAGCGGTTTTAGCGTCGGCGATCGCGTCTATTACGCCGGCGACA
>CAIKJM010000046.1 GCA_903827735.1 uncultured Rhodanobacter sp.
CAACCTCAAAGCAGCCGTCATCAAAACGGGTAAGAACCTCGTTCTGAACTCCACTTACAGCGACTTCGGCCGTCACCATGGCATCGACATCATTCCCACGCGCACATACCGGCCCAAAGACAAGGCAAGCGTGGAAGCCTCGGTGAAAGTCATCCAGCATCGGGTGCTGATGCGCTTGAACAGCATGACGTTTTATTCGATCGACGAAATCAACGCGGCCATCGCGCCCTTGCTGGAACGGGCCAACGAACGACCCATGCGCAAGGACGGGCTGAGCCGCCGCCAGCGCTTCAATGCGATTGAACGCGACACATTGCGACCGTTGTTACCGGCGGCTTATGAGTATGCCGAATTCGTGGCCATCGCAGCTGTGCCCCAGGATTACCACGTGTGTGTTCAAGGCCATTTCTATTCCGTGCCAAACCGGCTGATCGGCAAGAAAGTCGAAGCCCGCATCACCGAAAGCCACGTGGAACTCTTGTGCGGCCGCCAGCGTGTCGCTTTCCACACACGCAGCCATGTCAAAGGCACACCGACCACCTTGCCTGAGCACCAGACCGAAGCCCATCGTGCGTGGGGCGAACGCTCTCCGGAGCACCTGTTGGGTTGGGCAAGGGAGGCCGGCCCGCACGTGCTTCGTTTCGTTCAACACCAACTCAACCGCGGCAGCAATCCATCGCTGGGCCTGCCGGCGTGTGACTCACTCAAAGGTCTGGCCAAGATCCACGGCACGGCGCTGATTGACGAAGTCGCGCGCAAGACCCTGGCGCAACCCTCGCCGACCATCACGGCGTTCAAGCGCTTCCTGAACAATCAAACCCAGGTCACCCGAAACACGCCCGCGGCAGGACAACGGCCCGTGCGCCAGAACAGCAACCTGCGCGGCACGGCGAGCTATGCCAAGGAGGCCTCGTCATGCTGAATCAGGCCGTTCACCAACTGAAAAATCTGCGTCTGAGTGCCATGGCCAACCGCTTGAGCGCTTGGCAAGACGATCCGGCAAACCAAACCAAATCCCAGATCGAATGCATCATGGCGCTGGCAGAGGCGCAGGCCCAAGCTGGCATGGAGCGAAAGCTGAAAAGGTTTCACATCGCCTCCGGCTTGCCCATGAATGTCTCCGTCGCCGCCGTGCATTGCAGTGAGGCGCGGGGCTTACCCAGGGACTTGTGGGCGAACCTGCAGGGATGCGATTGGGTGGGCCGTGGCCAGAACCTGGTGATCACCGGTCCTTGTCGCTCCGGGAAAACGCTGATCGCCGGGGCGCTGGCGCGTGAAACGATCTTGCGTCATCCAAAGGCACGGGTGGTTTATCGCAAAGCCCATGAGCTGATCGCGGAAATTGCGCAGGATCAGGAGGACGAGCGCCTTCGGAAAATCCAGCACATCGGCCGCATCCATCTGTTGGTGCTCGATGAGTTCGGCGGCTGCGAATCAACAGAACGGGAGTGCCAGATCCTCCAGCACATCATTGACGCCCGCCATTGCCATCGTCTATCCACGGTGGTCACCTCGGCCTATCCCGTCGCCGAATGGGCCGGCGGTTTCCACGACAAGACCTCAGCGGAAGCCATCAGCTGGCGTCTGCTGGAGCGCAGCCAGCGGTTAACCCTGATCCCTGACCCGTCACCACGAGCCTAAGCCCATGTCAGTCCCCTAGAACGCGCCCAACTGGGCGCGTTTTTATTTGGACGATTTCTGGCGCCATTGACCCGGTGGTCTGATCGAGGCTGACCTGAAATACGTTGTGGCATCAGCGCGTGTGGATCGCATGGGATCGCTATTTGTTGGCAGGTCAGGGACACCAGAAGGTCGGGCAGCGCCGGCCAGAAATATCCTTCAACGACGTCACCGACAACATATAAAAGCGACAAGCCGCATTTGAGCCAAGACAAGAATGAAGGCTGAAAAACGCGGTGTTTGAGCGATGTGGATCAGTCCAAATCAGACTGGCAGGTCAGTTGGACCAGAGCCAACACTTTGTTGGCTCTAGTGCTGGTTGACCCGCAGTCTGATCGGCACTGACCACCATAATGTTGCCGCCGATCTCTTTCAAACCTGCGTCACACTTTTAGAAATTCGAGGATTGACGAAACCGGCATTCAAGCCAAACTCCCGGCCCAAAATTTTTACGCAGCGCGTGACCTCATGCGTTGGGCTTCTGAATATGTGATCGCATGGCCATGCTAGTAGCCCACAGCTATCACCTATGCCCTTGGTCTCTTCCAAAGTCATAGGCCGCCTCGCATCTCAGACGATCAATGGCATTCACGTATCCACGACCGCCTTCATCATCTGAAAGCCGGTCTCTTCATTGAAGTCCGCATCGAAGGTGCCGTCATCTCTCATGAGCACATGACAACTGCATGCGATGGGAGGTGGATTCTGTTTAGTGAACCTTACGGTGCTTGGTAGGTGTCAATCAAACCGGGGCAAGCTCAGCGTTCCCTCACAGACACGCCAGCCTAGCGGTGGCAATATGCATCGTCAGGGGGCAAGCGGCTCGAAGATCAATTTGGGCCAACGCTGCGCCTTCGTCTTGTTAAAAAGTCGAATGGTTTTGTGACGATGCACGTCGCTTTTCGAACAACTACGCAGGTATTAGGGGTAGCAAATGGATTGGTTTCGATCTGTCGCGATGGCTTGCGCTTTAGTTCTTGCATTCATAATTCCGCTTGGCGGTGCGTCAGCCCAAGGCTCGACACCGCCCTACAACTCCGGTGTGTATCCAAGTCGCTCAGCTGCGATAGCGGCATGCTCCGCGGACAGGCCGTGGGTGGTGGGGTATTGGAGTGTTTCCTTTCCGCCTAACGAGTGGACTCTTAAAGAACAGTCTTGCCCGACTTACCCCTACAGCAGTAACTCCAATCAAATAACATCAGAACAAACATGGATCAGTAAAACCACTTCAGCGCCGCAAAGCGAGACCGTCCTGAGCCTGGTTTACTACATAACATCGACCTGTGTTGCGCCCTCCACGCCAGCAAACTCTAACTGCGTACCTTACACGCCGGCTAAAAATCTCGGCTGTGGCTGCGAAAATGCCGGTACGCCGCCTCAACTGCTTGTTGGTAATCCAATCAACATCGGTACAGGAAACAAAGTTCAGCCTGAGCAGGATTTTGGATCGGATACGTTGTCGTTGACGCGTTATTACAACAGCGATCCCAATGTGCGAAGCGCCAACATGGGTATTGCATGGCTAACGAACTACGACCGTTCCATCAGTTACACCACTCCAGGAGTGCTGACGCAAGTCACCGTAGCGCGCGCGGATGGCCAAGAGCTAATCTTTAACAAAGTCAGCGGTCTCTGGTCGAGCGATAGTGACGTCGCTGATCGGTTGGTAGAAACGGATGACGCTAACGGCAAAGTTGCCGCCTGGCAGCTCTTCATTGCAGCTACTCGAGAATATGAAAGCTATTCTGCGTCCGGGTGGTTACTGACTATTAGCGATGAGAGTCACGTGCTTGCGAGCCTTGGCTATACCATCGGTATTGAACAATCAACGACAGGGACTACATTGCCGCCTGGCCTGCTTGCTACGGTGACCAACGAGCATGGTCGCAAGCTTTCTTTTCACTACGATAATCTGGATCGCTTGGCGTCCGTAACACTGCCTGATTCCGGCGTTATTACGTATAGCTACAGCACCGGGAACTATCTCAGCAGCGTGACGTACCCAGATGCATCGGTACGTCAATACCTCTACGACGAGGCGGGGCTTGGTACTGGCAGTACAACGACTTCTGGCAAGCTCACAGGGATCATTGACGAGAACAACGGACGCTACGGCACTTACGGTTATCAAGCGGACGGCCGTGCGATTTTGACTCAGCATGGTCAAGGCGAGGATTTACACAAAATAAGTTATAGCGCCGACGGAATGAGTGCGACGGTGACGTATCCCAGCGGAATCAGCGCAGCTGTGACCTTTGCCAATTCTATAGGGATGATGAAGATTGCTGGAGTTGACACATCCTGTAATCCCGGCTGCGGCCAGACCGGCAAGGCTGCCTCCTACGACACCAATGGCTACCCAGCCTCGACCACGGACTTCAATAACAACCTAACTACCACGAAATACGACGTTAACGGGCTACTTGATCAGCAAGTGGATGCGTCGGGAACTGCAAGCCAACGCACGACAAATACGAATTGGAGTACCGCGCTGCGCGTCCCTCTCACACGCACAGTGAGTGACGCCAGCGGCAACGTTGTCAGCGCCACGCAATGGATATACAACCCCACCGGCCAAGCCCTGGCTCGCTGCGACATTGATCCAACAAATAGCGCTTCGTCGGGGTATGCATGCGCTGCTACTGGTACCGTCCCTACGGGCGTACGCCGCACCACTTACACCTACTGCACGGCCGTCGACACCATCCAATGCCCTATCGTGGGTTTGTTACTCACCGCCAGAGGTCCCCGCACCGACCTGACCCAGACCACAACCTACAGCTACTACACCACCAGCAGCGCAGTCAGCTGCGGAACACCCGGTGCCGCTTGCTATCAGCCCGGTGACCTCGAATCGGTAACCGATGCCCTGGGTCACGTCACCACCATTGCTTCTTACGACGGCGCGGGGCGCGTCACGCGCATCACTGACGCTAATGGCGTCAACACCGACATGACTTACACCCCGCGCGGCTGGCTGGCCTCGCGCAGCGTCGGCGGCTCGACCACCGCGTTCACGTATATGCCCTACGGTGAAGTCCAGACCATCACTGATCCCGATGGGGTTGTCACCACCTACGGCTATGACAGCGCGCACCGTCTGACCGACATCACCGACGCCCAGGGCAACGACCTCCACTACACGCTAGATGCGGCCGGCAACAAAACGGCCGAGCAGATCAGCACCGCTGCCGGCACCGTGGTGCACAGCTTGTCGCGCAGCTACAACGCACTCGGTCAACTCACCGCGGTGATCGACGGCCTGAACCAGACGGTCTTCAACGCCGGCTACAGCGACAGCTACGACGCCAACGGCAACCTGACGCACAGCGCCGACGGTCGCAGTATCCAGCGTCAGCAGACTTATGATGCGCTCAATCGCTTGAAGAGCACCCTCGACAACTACAACGGCACCGACACCGCGACGGCCAACACCACCACGACCACCAGCCAGGATGCGCTGGACCGCGTCGCCAGCGTCACCGATCCCTCGGGCCTGGTCACCAGCTACACCCATGACGGACTGAGCGACCTTACGACCCTGCAAAGTCCGGACAGCGGCACTAGCACCGCCACCTTCGACGCGGCCGGCAACGTGTTAACTCATACGGATGCCAAAGGCACGGTGGCGACATCGACCTACGATGCGCTCGATCGAAAGACCAGCACTACTTACACCGACACCACGGCCAACGTCACCTTCACCTACGACGAAGCCAATAGCGTCACGGGCTGTGCGGTCTCCGCCCCAATCGGTCGGCTGACGCGCATGGTGGAGCACGCGGTCAGCACCACCTACTGCTACGACGCGCGCGGCAACGTGATCCAGAAAATGCAGGCGGTTGCGGGGACGACCGATACCACGTCCTACCGATATACAGCGGCGAACCGGCTCAGTGGCGAGACGACACCCGACGGCACGGTGATCGGCTACGCCTTCAACAGCAATGGCCGCATCAACGCCGTCAATGTCACACCCAGTGGCGCCTCTGCCGCGTCCACCGTGATCAGTGCCACGACCTGGCTCCCCTTCGGGCCCATCAGCAGTTACATCCTGGGCAACGGCCAGACGGTCACGCGGACCTATGACGCCAACTACCGCGCCACCGACATCACCAGTCCGGCGTTCAACCTCCATCTGGCCCGTGATCTCATGGGCAATGTGTCGGCTATCGGCGCGTCATCGGGTGCCAATCCAGCGACAGAAACGTATGCCTACGATCCGCTCTATCGCCTTGGCAGTGTGAATGAAGCCAATGGCACCACGCTTGAAAGCTACACCTATAACCAGACCGGGGATCGACTGAGCAAAACGGCGTCGGGCCTAGCGACGGGTGCTTACCTCTACACCACGGGCACCCACCAGCTGAAAACCATCGGCAACGCGCCCCAGGCCGATGACGCCAATGGCAACACCACGGGCAGCGTGATCGGCGGTGGCACCTATGGGTATGCATACAACGCGCGCAATCGGCTGTCTTTGGCCCAGCTCAATGGGTCAACCGTTGGGACGTATACCTACAACGCCCTGGGTCAGCGCATCGGCAAGGTGACCACCACGACCGAAAGGTATGGCTATGACGAGAGCGGTCAGCTGCTGGCCGAATATGGCGCAACCAACCGTGATTACATTTGGTTGGGCAGCCTGCCCGTGGCGGTGGTCGACAACACCATCAATGGCAGCGTGACCACCAGTGTCGTCAACTACGTGATTGCCGACCAGTTGAATACGCCGCGAGCCGTTACCAACAGTGCCGGCACTGTGATCTGGCAGTGGGCGTATCAGGGCAATCCGTTCGGCGAGCAGCAACCGACCAGCAGCGCCGGTTATGTATTGAATCTAAGGTTCCCGGGGCAGTATTACGACGCTGAAACCGGGCTGATCCATAACGATCATCGTGACTACTGCACAGCTTGCGGGCGCTACATCCAAAGCGATCCGATTGGACTTGCTGGTGGAATCAGCACATTTAGCTACACGCGGAATAATGCTTTGAGATTCAGCGATCCGCGCGGCTTGCAATTCGCTCCTCCTGAAGTGCCTGCTGGAGCCGCCGCCGAGGAAGGCGCGGCAGCGGCAGGAGAAGCGGAAGCCGCTGCCGCACCTATATGGGTAGACCCTGCCGATCCCGCTACTTGGCCACCTAGCCCCGCCCCTGAACCCGTATGGGTAGATCCGAGTGACCCCAGCACTTGGCCGCCAAGTCCGGCTCCTCAGGACTATCCGAACGGCAAATGTCCAGCATCAGGAATTCCGAACCAAGCACCTAATTTCATTGTCACCAAAGATGGAACAGCTTATCCAGTTCCTAACGGTGCAACAGGGCCGGAGCCTGCAAACAACGGCCAAGGAATGCAATTTCAAGGTGGGAGCGGGGGTAATGGATTGGACCCCAGAACTTCTGGGTTCAGGTTCATGGATCCCGTGACGTCGGGAAATTATCAATACCCCGATGGATATGGCTCATACAACAATGCCAATGACCAAACGGTAAATCCATACACCGGCAGCCCAAACATTTCAAAATCCGACCCACTCTGGCACATCGCTCCAGGAGGATAAAATCGATGTTGAACAACGAATTATTAAACTCAAAGCTTCTTGAAAAGGAGCTTGTGTCTGTGACCTTCATTAAAGATTATTTACAACTACATTTTGACGGCCCATATTTTAATTTTTACGAATATCCATCGATAAAAGTGGATGACGTAATTTTTGATTCAGAAAAATTCGGCTATAGAGATCACATATGCCGACTAATCGGTTCGAAGGTCGTCTCAGTGAAGGAAAATATACACTCGGATCTATCCATTGATTTCGATAACGCTTTGTCAATCTCCTTATCGCTAAAACCAGAAGACCGTTCGAGTGTCGAAGCGGGAATGTTTCAGTCGGGATCAGGAGAAGGCTGGATTGTTTGGTAAGCCGCTCGGTGGGTGCTGAGGCGCAGATAAAAGGATAAGAGCCAGTCAGCTCTGACATTGCCCCCCCAGGAAGTTCAAGTAACGTCTGCTTCGAAATTGTCCAGTGAGACGGCTCTAAAAATGGGCGAGCAAGGCTCACATCAGCCCTCTCCCGGCCATGCTCACCGTGCTGCCGGCGCTGACCACCACATGGTCCAGCACCCGCACGCCCACCATCTTCAGAGCTTCGATCAGTTCGCGAGTGATTGCCCGATCTGCAACTGAGGGCTCCGCCACACCCGACGGGTGGTTGTGTGCCAGGATGGCGGCACTGGCGTTGATGTTAAGTGCTGCTCTGACGACTTCCCGCGGGTAGACGCTCGCCCCGTCGATGGTGCCGGTGAAGAGCTTTTCGATGCCAAGGATCCGATGACGATTGTCCAGCCAGAGGATGTGGAACTCCTCGTGTAAGAGTGCGCCTAAGCGCATGCGGAGGAAGTCGCTTGCGTCATTGGGGTTGCCGATGCTGCCTTGGCGTTCGAGCTTCGCTTGGAGGATGGCTTCGGCGGCGGCCAGCACGTCGTGCTCCGTGGTCTTGCCGGTGAGTTTGTAGTTGCCTTTGCCGTCGCGGATAAGTCCCATCTGTGTTCTCCCCGACGCGGGATGCGCCGTGGGCACCGGGAAGCGAAACAGGAAAAGGGCAGCAGCACCCGGAGGCGGTCGCTATGCGATCGGTGGAGGGCAGGAACAAAGTGGATGAGGGCACCCTTGCGCTGGGCGACTGTGAAGCAAACCTTGCCCATGAACGCGAAGACCGGTTCGGAGGACAGCCAGTAAAGTGCTAAGAGCACTTTGGCTATATCGTGTAAACCGTGAACCAGTCAAAGCGAACCGCTCTCAGCTTGAAGACTTTTTGGCGGATGGATACGAGAACATAAATGTCCAATCTCACTCGCATGCAGCATTACGTCTGGCGCAAATACCTCCGGGCTTGGGCCCCCAATGATCGGATATGGTGTCTTCGCGAAAATGAAGTTTTCAATCCAAATCTGATGAAGGTGGCGCAGGAGCGGGACTTCTACAAACTCCATGACCTCACGCTTGAGGAAGTGAAGTTTCTGGAGGACTTTTGTAAAGGTCAGCGCGAACCGCTTCGCGACCTAAACCTTAAGTGGGTGAAATATTTCACCATCTTGTTTGAGCTACAACGGAAGCTCATTGCCCAGGGCCAACCCGCGGATGAGGTCGGGCGCATCATTGATCGAGCGGCCATCGAACAGGAAGACATTCTCCACGGGCGGATTGAACAGGATGCGGTGGCTAGCTTAGAAGCGCTACTGGCTGGAGACGCATCGTTCTTTCATATTTCCAGGAAAAAGTCCGCCTTCCTCTACTTTCTTGCCAACCAATACACGCGGACCAAAAAACTTAAGTCGAAAGCCTTGGAAGGACCCGGCAAGATCACAGCCGTCAGCCCAGAAAATATCTGGAACGCGCTGTCACAAATCATCGCCACTAGCATCGGTCAGAACCTGCTTGCCTATTCGTATCAGCTCTATTTTCTTCGACCGGAAGGTAACGAGGTTTTCATCACTGGCGACCAACCCGTGATCAATCTGCACGGCACCTACGTGGCGCCGACGGAAGCACCGAAAGAACTGGATCTCTACTACCCCATCTCACCGAAGCTTGCTGTCTTGGTCGCATCTGAGCCACCCGAGAACTCGGCTCTGACGGACGAGGAAGTCAGGGCCTACAACCGACACATGCAACTTCAATCGCACTCCATGCTATTCGCCCATGAGGCCAACGTGTTGGAGCCATTTCGACCGCAGGCTGCCGAAGTTGGATGATCTGACACGTTTTGGCCGCGATCTGTCGCCCCAATGTCAGGTTCTTATGGACGCGCTTAAGGGCGCGTGAGCTGCGGACACATGTCAGTTTCCCTGATCGGTCTCGTCGTGAGCGTGCCTCGATAAAGACGTCATCTGCTCCTCGAGCACCCGCGCACGTTGGTCAAGCTCGTGCTGCATACTTTCAAAGACTCGTTCGACGCTGTCGTGGCCCACGGGCTGAGTGCCGTAAATCGTGGTCTCGAACATGTAGGCATAGCGGTTGAGCACGTCTTTCGCGCGTGCGAGCAGATTTTCCACCTGTTCAACGAGAAGCGGGGGCAGCCTGGACGGGTCCCCTTGCTTCATCAGCTCGGCGTTTCGATGGGCCAGCAGGTTACCGCGATAGACATACAACGCCTTGACGTCGGCATCGTCGTAAATGGAGCAGTTCTTGATGTCTCGTTCCAGCTGATCAAGATTTGGTTTGGCCGCATCCTCTGTGATCCATTTTGCGAATGGATCACCCGGACGCCGCCTCGCCACTTGGTCTTTGCCGAACAAGGGGAGGTGATCGCGGATGGCGATCAACCACGAGCGCAGATGAAGCCCCTTTTGATCGTTCTCGTAGGCGCGTGCCAAACACATGAGCGCAGTGCGCTGATGGGCGATCCGTGTGTAGTGCCAAAACGTATAGGCCTCTGCGGTTACCTGAGGCCATTTTTCCATTTGCGCTTCAAGAGCGTGGCATTGGTCCCAATGGATATGGGCGTCAACGATGTCTTGGGACAGCCCGCGGAGCAGGCGTCCAAATTCGTCGTCGCCCTGGATCGTGATGTTCAAGGCCATGCGCCATCATACGACCGCTCAACTCCGGAACCCCGTGTCTGCTAGGAACGGGGCAGATTAGGAGAGACCCGCCCGAGTGCGCCCCTCGTCCAACAGCTTAGGGACCACCGCCGCAATGAGGTATTCCGCAAGGGTTTGTCGCTCCGTGCGACGCTCTTCGTAGTGAACAGTGTAGATGACAGGGGCGGCACCCAGGGGAAGGGCGACTCCTTCTGCGAGTATGATGCCTTGGAATGGCGTTCCGAAAAGTCGGATGCCGAACAAAATGTTGAAGGTGCCATCCGGCTGAGCCACGGGCCACAGCATGGCCAGATGGACAGGTCGCTGGTCCTGGGTAAAGATCCTTTCCATCTTCGGGTCGACCCACCCTTGCGCGTTGATTTGGGGGCTGCCTGTATTGATCGCTTGCTTGACCAGATCAAATGCTGCAAGCCGCACGATAGCTTGGCCGTATTCCTGGCAGACGTGGTTCACGCCGGTCTTTGCCATGGCGCGGTGAACCAGGTTCATGTCCATGGTCATCCCAATGTGCACATCCGGTTTCTCCGTGGACTGCGATGTAAACGTAGGCTGCTTTTGCAACAGGTCTAAAACCATCCGGGCGTTGTTCAAAATCGCCGACAGATCGTCTTGCGGGAGCACTCGCACCACCAGCTGGCCTTCTGCGCGCAGGAACAGGCGCGACACATAAATCCAATCAGGCTTTGCTGTCTTCGACGGGGTCAGTGTTTCACGCCAAACCCCGATGGCGGGTAGCTGCTTTTCGGTCGTCGTTTCGGTCTGGCCATATTTGGAGCCGTCCCACGCAAACGTGGTGATGTGGAAGGACGTGCTGGACTCGGTCTTTTCTTTCACGATGACGTGGACCGCATCCGTCAGTGTTGACGCCAGCTTGGCCACGAACGCCTGCATGTCGTCGGCGTCGGTGGCTTGCACCGGGCACATGATCCCGTTGAATAGCATCTGCGGACGAACCCGGAACTTACCACCGGCGACGATCTCCATTTCCTCAACCAAATGGCTTATGGGGTCTGCCATTTCCACCACGTTGGAGTCGAGTTGGGGAGCACCTCCGTCCCGACGCCCCTGGGTCATCAGGAAAATACGAGCCAAGGCCGCAGGGGAGCGCCGCATGAGTGCCTGGTCCAAGGGGCCAAACACCTTGGTGTTGCAGTGCCCGCAAACCAAGTCTTCCAGTTGAAATGCATCGTCCCCTCCCAGGCCAGCGGGGAAGATATGTTCTTTGGTAAATGGGCCAGTGCTCGGGCAATAGATGCAGGTAGTGGTATTGAGTGTGACGGCCATGTTGGGTTACCTAGCAAGAGCGATCTGTCAGGGGTGGACTTGGAGTCTACGGGGATCCAACTAGCCGACGGGGAAATGGTCGCAGCCGGGCGACGGCCTCGCATGGTTCGGGGCCGTTAAGGCCCACCGCCGGAACCGATGCCATTTCCGGCATCGAAGCTTTGATCCATTCGCACTCGACCGTCTGGCTCACGGCCATCAACGGCTCGACCGCCTCCGGGCTCATGGTCACGAAGGACCCCAATGCCGCCCGTAACCGCTGGTTAGCTTCCGCCTGCTGCATCTTCAACTCAGCTTCGTCACCGGCAAAATTGTCCAAATACACCTGATGCGAGCGCAGGGTCGCCTTCATGGATTGAACGCGACGCTGGCAGGCCTCGAACTGATTGATCAGCGTTCGCCATGCGTCTGGTTTGGCATCATCACCACCGCCAAACGCGCGTGCAGTGACAACCTGCCACCGATGGTTTGCTTCCCACCGTTCGAGTTTTTCTTTTGCAACTATTCGCTGAGCGCGGCATG
>CAIKJM010000047.1 GCA_903827735.1 uncultured Rhodanobacter sp.
CCAGTTCGGCACCCTCACCTTCTGCCGCGTCTACTCGGGCGTGATCAAGAAGGGCGACACGCTGCAGAACGTCACCCGCGGCAAGAAAGAGCGCGTGGGTCGTATCGTGGAAGTGCAGGCCAATGCGACCAAGGAAATCGACGAAGTGCGCGCCGGCGATATCTGCGCGTTCGTCTCGATGAAGGACACCGAGACAGGCGACTCGCTGAGCGATCCGGCGCACCCGGCCCTGCTCGAGCGCATGCGCTTCCCGGACCCCGTGATCAGCGTGTCGGTCGAGCCGAAGACGCGCAACGACGTCGACAAGATGTCCACTGCGCTCTACAAGATGGTCAAGGCCGATCCGTCGCTGCGCATGGAAGTCGACAAGGAAACCGGCCAGACCGTGCTCAAGGGCATGGGCGAGCTTCATCTGGAAATCACCCTGGACCGCATGCGCACCGAGCTGGGCGTAGACGCCAACATGGGCAAGCCGAAGGTCAGCTTCCGCGAAGCGTTCGGCCAGACCGTCGAGCACACCTACACCCACAAGAAGCAGTCCGGTGGTTCGGGCCAGTTCGCTGAAGTGAAGATTATCTTCGAGCCAGGCGAGTCCGGCTCGGGCGTGGTGTTCTCCGACGAAGTGGTCGGTGGCCGCATTCCGCGCGAGTACATCCCGGCCGTGCAGCACGCGATCGAAGTCGAGTCGCGCCAGGGCCAGGTCGCCGGCTACGAAGTGCTGGATTTCAAGGCACGCCTGATCGACGGCAAGTACCACGACGTCGACTCCTCGGCGCTAGCGTTCGAAATCGCCGCGCGCGCGTGCTTCCGCGAGGCACAGAAGATGTCCAAACCGAAGCTGCTCGAGCCGATCATGGCCCTGGAAGTGGTCACCGAAGCGACCTATCTCGGCGACGTCATCGGCGACATCAACCGTCGTCGCGGCAGCATCTCCGACCAGGGCCAGAAGGGCATGTCGGCTTTCGTGCAGGGCTTCGTGCCGCTGTCGGAAATGTTCGGCTACATCAACTTCCTGCGTTCGGCCACCAGCGGCCGCGGCAACTTCACCATGATCTTCGATCATTACGAAGAAGTGCCGGCCAGCATGGTCGAGAAGCTGATGGAGAAGGAAGCGAAGTAAGCTTCGTTTCCATAGCGCGCTGCCCTCACCGTCAGCGCGAAATCAAAGAACCCGGGGAGCAATCCTCGGGTTCTTTTTTTGGAAATTTTTCACGGGACGTTGGAGTTACAAGCCGCCTCCGCGGCTTGCCCTCCGGGCCATTTGCTTCGCAAATGTTCGTTTCGGCATGCACCTTAATAGTCGCTGCGCTCACCGCCCACCTATGAGAACTTCGCTCTTCGGAGTAAGGATTGACCCAGCTCTGTCTACGGCATCCCTATCGGTTGACGCTTCTACCGACGCGCCCACGCGTCTTCGCGCCTCTAAAAAACCACCGTGGGTTTGCGATCCTGACGCAGGCGTGACGACGGCGGACGCTGCTGCGCACACCTAGCGCGTAGTGCTGCATCGCATGATGACAGCGGCAATTTCTTTCGTTCATGCTCCGTGGAGGGGAGCACAAAACCTAAGACCTCACCGGCATATTGCCGGCGCGGTCGGGTACGGCTCAAAAAAGGACGCCGAGTGATGGCGCGATGTATTCCAGGGTAGGGAAGCTGCATGAACGATTTTAGGCGTGCGCCGTTCGCACCGCATAGACGTGCACTGCTTGGACGACGCCAGAGGCTCGCCAGCACGTGCGCGCTGGCTCTGCTGATGGCCGCGGCCAGCCAGGTTGTCTCGGCGCAGGATTCAGCGACGACAGCGCAAGGCCGCCAGGACCCGAAGCCTGCTGCGGCGACCGCAAATAAAGACGCCAAGGACACTAAAACGGCAGCGGCAAAACCGGTCAAGCCCACCGCCAAACCAGAGGACTCGGCCAGCACGCTGGACACCGTCGTGGTCACGGGCATTCGGGCCAGCATCGAGAATTCGCTAAAAACCAAGCAAAACTCCGACGACATCATCGAGGCAATCTCTGCCGAAGATATTGGCAAACTGCCGGACTCCAGCATCGCCGAAAGTCTCTCGCATCTGCCTGGCCTGGCCACGCAGCGTGTGGACGGTCGCGCCGATCAGATTTCGATCCGCGGCCTGTCCCCTGATTTCGCTGGCACCACGCTCAACGGGCGCGAGCAGGCCACCATCGGTGAAAACCGCGGCGTGGAATACGACCAGTATCCCTCCGAGCTGATCAGCGGCGTGGCCGTCTACAAGACGCCTGACGCCAGCCTGATCGGCCAGGGTCTGTCCGGCACCGTCGATCTGCACACCATCAAGCCGCTGGACCTGCCGAACCGGACCATCTCAGCAAACCTTCGCGGTGAGTCCACCTCCAACGGCAACCTCAATCCCGGCAGCGGCGTCGGCGATACGGGGCATCGGGCCAGCTTCTCCTACATCGACCAGTTTTTCGATCACACGCTCGGCGTTGCCGTGGGATTCGCGCAGCTCGATTCGCCGATCCAGGAAAAACAGTATCAGGCTTGGTACTGGAGCGTCGACAACGGCCCTGCCGGCATTGAGCAGAACTACAACTACCCGCATACACCGGGCCTGCCGGACAACGTGCTGTCGCAGGAAGGCATGGCGCTGCGTGCCAAGTCGGAGAGCCAGCAGCGCAACGGCCTGATCACGGTGCTTGAGTGGGCGCCGAGCAAGGCTTACCACTCCACGCTGGATCTCTACTACTCCGCCTTTCGCCAACGCAGCTACAGCAATGACGCGCAGTGGTCCAGCAGCCCGTACGACACTGTCCTGCACAGCTACAGCAACGTCGGATTGACGCAGGCACAACCGTATCCCGTCGTCACCTCGGGCTCGATGATCAACATCGCACCGATTCTGCAGAACGACTACACCAAGGAACGCGACAAGCTCTTCTCCGCCGGCTGGAACAACCAGTTCGAGTTCGGCGGCGACTGGTCCGGCACGGCCGATCTCTCCTATTCCAGCGCCAAGAAGAAACTGCAGGATGCCTACCTGTTTGCCGGCCTGCCAAACGGCGGGCTCACCAGCGTGGATTTCAACATGCCGGCCGACAACGGCTATCCGGATTTTCGCCCGACGGTCAATCTGGCCGACCCCGACGCGGTAGTTTTTACCGACCCGGACGATTACGGCTACAACGGTCGCGAGGAGTTCGACAGCCAAAAGGATTCGATCAAGGCCATTCGCCTCGAAGCCACCCGCCAGCTCGGCTGGATCTTCGACAGCATGAATCTCGGCGTGGATTACTCCGATCGCATCAAGGTGAAGCAGGCCGACGTGTTTTTCGCGTGGCTCAACGGCAACGGCTCCGATGACGCCACCTACAACCACAACTTCAGCGTGCCGATCGATCCCGCTTATCTGCTGGGCCCCACGTCGCTGGGCTATGGCGGCATACCCGGCATCCTCAACTACAACGTGCTTGACGCGCTGAGCAGCCAGTTCTACTTGACCCAGCGCAACGGCCAGGGCGACTACAGCCGCAATTACTCGGTGGAAGAAAAGGTGCCGCTGGCCTACCTCAAGTTCAATATCGATACTTCGCTTGGGAGCATCCCCCTGCGCGGCAATGCCGGCGTGCAGGTTGTGCATACTGACCAGTCGTCGGAGGCGCTGCAGACCGATGGCGACACCCTGGTCGGCCGCATCGACGGCGGCGCGAGCTACACCAAGGTGCTGCCGAGCCTGAATTTGGTGGCGCAGCTGGGCGACCAGCAATACCTGCGCTTCGGTCTGGCCAAGACCATGGCTCGCGGACGCATCGACGACGAGAAAGTGGCCACCTCCGCAGGCGTGTCACAGATCACCGATGGCCCCGGCGCCGGCCAGGTGCTGTGGTCCGGCAGCGGCGGCAATCCCAAGCTGCTGCCGTATATCGCGGTTGGCACCGACCTGTCGTGGGAAAAATACTTCGGCACGGCCAGCTACGTGGCCGTGGCGGTGTTTAACAAGAATCTGCTCAACTACATCTACAACCAGACCACGCTCAATTACGACTTCTCCAACTACGTCAACGACACGCCCACGCTCACGCCGACGAGCAATTTCGGCGCATTCACTCGACCGGAAAACGGTACCGGCGGGCGCATGCAGGGGCTGGAATTGTCCGGCGCGCTCGAAGGCGGTCTGATCGCGCACGCGCTGGATGGTTTCGGCGCGCAGGCCAACTTCTCGCTCACCAACAGCTCCATTCCCACCAACGCGATCTCGTCCATTCCCGGCAGCCCGAGCACCCTGCCCGGCCTGTCCCGTAAGGTGGCCAACCTGCAGCTGTATTACGAAAAGCACGGATTCTCTGTGCGCATTGCCGAGCGCTATCGGTCGTCGTTCACCGGCGAAGCTGTGGCGCTGTTCGACCAGCTCGGCTACACCAAAATCCTGCCCAACAAGCAGACCGACTTTCAGCTCGGCTACGACTTCACCGAAGGCCGCTGGAGCGGCCTGTCACTGCTGCTGCAGGTCAACAACCTCACCAACACCC
>CAIKJM010000048.1 GCA_903827735.1 uncultured Rhodanobacter sp.
CCGGGCGGTAACGAATTCAAGACGCGCCTCACCACGCTCGGTCAGCGTATCGGTGACTATTCGACCACGACTGGTCAAGTGGTTGCCGGCCTGAAGGGTAACTTCGGCTCGGACAGCAGCTGGCAGTGGAATGCCGACGTCAACTACGGTCATTTAAGCCAGGACCATAGCGGTCAGGGCTTTATTTACTACCAGGGCCTTATTTCTTCGGGTGCCCTTGGGCCGTCCTTCCTGGATCCAGCCACGGGCGTGGTCACCTGTGGAACTGCCGCAGCTCCGATCTCCGGCTGCACGCCGCTGAACATTTTCAATGTTAACGATCCGAAGACAATTGCGGCGCTGAAGGCTTACACCGCTGACCCGACCTATCACACCACTTACATCAGCAAGCGCGGTGAGGTGAGTGCGAACGGCAACCTGTTCAGCCTGCCGGCCGGCGAAGTTAGCCTGGCCGTGGGCGCGGACTACGACAAGGAATACGAAAATAGCACGGTCGACTACATTGCCCAGACGACCGGCGCCGGCGGCACCTGCTTTATTTCGCAATCGCAATGTTCGACACCGCTGTCGGGCGGCTACAACTACAAGGAAGCGTACGCCGAGCTCTTCGTTCCGATCCTGGCTGACGTGCCGTTCGTGAAGTCGTTGAACGTCACGCTCGGATCGCGTTATTCCAATTACTCGCTGGCTGGCTCGACCACTAACAGCAAGTTTGCGATCGAGTGGCGTCCGTTCAATGACCTGCTGCTCCGCGGTACGGTCCAGCAGGTTTTCCGTGCACCGCAGGTCGCGGATCTCTACGCCGGCGGTACGGGCAACGCGCCGCAGGTCAACGATCCTTGCAATGGCTACACCGGCGGCCATGCCGCGGCATGCGCAAATGTACCGACGGATGGCACATTCCAGCAGCAGGGTTCACAGACCACGGGTGTTGTCTCAGGTTCTGTAGCTGCTGGTTATAACCTGAAGCCAGAGTACGGCAAGTCGTATGACTTCGGTGCGGTCTATGATCCAAGCTGGCTGCCTGGTTTCTCCGCCAGCGTTGACTACTATCGAGTTGTGCTGAACGACACGATCACGGCCTTGGGTGCCCAGACGGCGCTGAACGCCTGTTACAACAATAGCGCCAGCCCGTTCTGTTCGTTTATTCAGCGTGCAAACAGCGGCCAGATTCTTTACATCAATCAGCCGACGGTTAACCTGGGCACGCTCAACACTTCGGGTATCGACGGCAGCTTCCACTACAAAATCCCCCATTTTGACGTCTTCGGCGTCAACTACGGTGATTTGACGGCGGCATTGGATACGACGTACCTGATCCGCTACGACAACGACACTGCGCCGGGTACCGTCGGCGACGTGACGGAACATCTGGCCGGTCATTACAACAACAACTACGGCAACTACAGCCGGTTCCGAGGCTTGGGTTCGTTGGTCTGGACTGACGGCCCTTGGACCGCCGCATGGCGTACTCAGTACATTGGCGCTGTGACGGTCGGTTCGCAGGACCTCAGCCAGGGTTCCAGCGCCGACGGCGCAATCCCGGGAGTAGCGCTGCGTTATGGCCCGCAGATTTACCACAACGTGTCACTGGGCTATAACATCGCGCCGTACCACACCCGTATCGATGTAGGCGTGAATAACCTGTTCGATCTTCAGCCGCCGCTGTTCTATCAGAACAACGTGTTGAACGCGAACACCGACGTCAACACGTACGACACCATTGGCCGCTATTTCTGGGCGAAGGTTACCGTTTCGTTCTGATCAGGGCTTTATCGCTGTAATCTGACCGCATGGCGCAAGCCATGCGGTTTTTTTTATGTCACGACACTGGATATTTTGATGGCAGGTTTCGATATGGAGCGCATCCTCGCGCTTCTTCAGGGCGGGGACGTAGCCCAAGCGGAGCACGAGTGCCGGCGGCTTCTGCACGACGACCCTGAAAGTGAGACATTACTCTCGCTGTTGGGTATTGCACTTCATCAGCAAGGCCAAGTTGGGAGGTCAGCCGTAATCTACGAGCGACTAACCTGGTTGTATCCAGCGGAGGCATCGCACTGGAACAATTACGGCACTGCGTTGCGGGAGATCGGCCAGCTCTCGGAAGCGGAGAGTGCTTATCGGGCGGCGCTAAAGATATCGCCCGACGATGCCGCGGTTCTTGGAAATCTAGGACTGCTTTACAAGCAGCGAGCCGATTATGTCAACGCACGTACATTTCTGTTGCGTGCATTACGCGAGGGGCCAAACGACGCGCAGACCACTATCTATGCCGCGATGGCATGCTACGAATGCGGTGACAACAAAACCGTTCAGACCTTGATCGCCGAATGGCGTGCGTGGCTGCCCTTAGCTGGTGACTTGCAACTCGACCTCGCCTGGCTCTTAGCGCAGATGGGGCATACGGATGATGCGGAGTATTTGCTTGATCAGTCACTGAGTGCCAATGGCGCAGGCGAGCAGGGAGTAAGGACGCGA
>CAIKJM010000049.1 GCA_903827735.1 uncultured Rhodanobacter sp.
CCGCCCCACGGCGGGCGGAAACACGCTACCGCCTCCGCCGACAGCGCCTCGTAACCGGCAGGCAGGCGATCCGATGAATATTTCCCGCCTGTTTATCCTCAGGCCGGTGGCGACGTCGCTGCTGATGATCGCCGTGGTGATGGTCGGCCTGGTGGCGGTGAAATTTCTGCCGGTGTCCTCGTTGCCGGACGTCGACTACCCGACGATCCAGGTACAGACCTTCTACCCCGGCGCCAGCCCGACGGTGATGGCGACCACGGTGACTGCGCCGCTGGAAGTACAGCTGGGCGAAATTCCCGGCCTGCAGCAGATGACATCCAGCAGCTCGGCCGGCGCGTCCGTGATCACGCTGCAGTTCGACCTTTCACTCAATCTCGATATCGCCGAGCAAAACGTGCAGGAGGCGATCAACGCCTCCAACAGCCTGCTGCCTACCGGCCTGCCCGCGCCGCCGACCTACGCCAAGGTCAACCCGGCCGACCAGCCGATCCTCACGCTCGCGGTCACCTCCGACTCGATGTCGCTGCCCCAGCTGCAGGACGTCGCAAACAACCGCCTCGGTGCGAAGATTTCCGAAGTGTCGGGCGTCGGCCTAGTGACGCCGGCCGGTGGTAACGTGCCGGCCGTGCGCGTGGAAGCCGACCCGCAGAAGTTGGCCGCCTACGGGCTCAATATCGACGATCTGCGCTCGCTGATCGCCAACGTCAACGTAAGCCAGCCCAAGGGCAACTTCGACGGTCCGAATCTCGACTACACGATCAACGGCAACGATCAGATCGAGGACCCGAAGGACTACCTCGCCACGGTCGTGGCGTATCAAAACGGCGCGCCGGTATACCTACGCGACGTGGCGCGGGTGACGCAGTCGGCGCAGAACACCGAGCAGGGTGCCTGGTACAACAAGACCCAGGCCATCGTGCTCAACGTGCAGCGTCAGCCCGGCGCCAACGTCATCGCCACGGTCAATCAGATCAAGCAGCAGCTGCCGCAGCTGGAGTCCACCCTGCCCGCGGGCATGAAAGTCGAGATCGTCTCGGACAGCACTGGCGTGATCCGCTCATCCGTTTCTGATGCGGCATTCGAGCTGATTCTGGCCATCGCGCTGGTGGTGCTGGTGATCTTCGTGTTCCTGCGCAACGTGCCGGCCACGATCATCCCCAGCATTTCGGTGCCGGTCTCGCTGATCGGCACGCTGGCGGTGATGTATCAGCTGGGTTATTCGATCGACAACCTGTCGCTGATGGCGCTGATCATCGCCACCGGCTTCGTCGTCGACGACTCGATCGTGATGATCGAGAACATCGTGCGCTATCTGGAGGAAGGCCGCACGCCGCTCGAAGCGGCGCTGGAAGGCGCCGGGCAGATCGGCTTCACCATCCTCTCGCTGACCATTTCGCTGATTGCGGTGCTGATCCCGCTGCTGTTCATGGGCGGCGTAATTGGACGTCTATTCAGCGAATTTGCGGTGACCCTGGCCGTGACCATCGTACTGTCGGGCATCGTCTCGCTGACCCTGGTGCCGATGCTCTGTGCGCGCCTACTGCGCGCGCAGTCCGATCGTCACCCGAGCCGCTTCGAGCGGATCAGCGAGGGCTTGTTCGACAAGACGCTAGCCGGCTACGAGCGCGGTCTGCGCTTTGTGATGGCGCGGCAGACGCTTACGCTGATTGTGTTTCTCTGCACGCTGGCGCTGACCGTTATTCTCTACATCGTGATCCCCAAGGGCCTGTTTCCCACGCAGGACGTGGGCGTGATCCAAGGCATCAGCGTGGCCGACAATTCGGTATCGTACAAAGCGATGGTGCAACGGCAGTCGGCGCTCGCCGATGCGATTCTGAAAGATACCGACGTCGCCGGCCTCACCTCGTATGTCGGCATCGACGGCACCAACACCACGCTCAACAACGGCCGCTTTCTGATCAATCTGAAGGATCGCGGGGATCGGTCATCGACCGCCGCCGAGATCGCTCGACGAATCCAGACCGAAGCGGCGAATGTTTCGGGGATCAAGCTGTTTCTGCAGCCCGAGCAGGATCTGACGCTCGACACCACCATCTCGCCCAACCAGTATCAGTTCGTGCTGCGCGGGCCGAGCCAGCAGGCTTTCATGCAGTACGTGCCCGATCTGGTTGCGCGCATGAAAAAGATTGCGTCGATCACTGACGTGACCAGCGATTTGAACAACGATGGCCTCAGCGTCAACGTCGAGGTCAATCGCCAGCTCGCCGCGCGCTACGGCATCACGCCGGCCACGATCGACAACGCGCTGTACGACGCGCTCGGCCAGCGCATCGTCTCGACCATCTTCGATCAGTCCAGCCAGTACCGCGTGATTCTGGTGGCCAAGCCCGAGAGCCTGCCGACCATCGAATCGCTGGGCAATATTTACCTGCCTAGCCAGACCGGAAGCAGCGGCCAGGTGCAGCTGAAGGGCATCGCCGCGATCCAGATCACCAAGGCGCCGCTGGCGATTAGCCATCTGGCGCAGTTCCCGGCGGTGACGATTTCATTCAATCTGGCCAAGGATGCCTCGCTAAGCAAGGCAGTGGATGCGGTGAATCAGGCCGAGCAGGCCGTGCATCTGCCGTCGTCGATCACCTCCTCGTTTCAGGGTGCCGCGCAGGCGTTCCAGGATTCGCTGTCGAGCGAGGTGTATCTGCTGATCGCTGCGCTGATCGCGGTCTACATCGTGCTCGGCGTGCTGTACGAGAGCTTCATCCATCCGGTGACGATTCTCTCGACTCTGCCGTCGGCTGGCATCGGCGCGCTGCTGGCGCTGATGATCGCGGGCGAGGATCTGGACGTGATCGGCATCATCGGCATCGTGCTGCTGATCGGTATCGTCAAGAAAAACGCGATCATGATCGTGGACTTTGCGCTGGAAGCCGAACGCGAGCACGGCAAGTCGCCGGAAGAGGCGATTTTCGAAGCCTCGCTGCTGCGTTTCCGCCCGATTCTGATGACCACCCTGGCAGCCATGCTCGGCGCACTGCCAATGCTGCTGGGCACCGGCACCGGTTCCGAGCTGCGCCGGCCGCTGGGCCTGGCGATCATCGGCGGCCTGACCCTGAGCCAGGTGCTGACGCTGTTCACGACGCCGGTGATCTACCTGCTGTTCGACCGCCTGTCGCTGCGTTTCCGCCGCAAGCCGACGGCACCTTCCTCCGGACCGTCGTCGGATCAGGCGATCGAGCACCGCCCGTGAGCGCGCGCCGATGAGTATCCCAGGCGTCTTCATCAAGCGGCCGGTGGCGACGACCCTGCTCGGCGTTGCCATCCTGCTGTCCGGCCTGCTGGCGTATTTCCAGCTGCCGGTGGCGCCACTGCCGAACATCACCTTTCCGGTGATCGTGGTGCAGGCGAGCATGGCCGGCGCCAGCCCCGACATCATGGCCTCCACCGTCGCCGCGCCGCTGGAGCGCCGCCTGGGCACGATCGCCGACGTCACCGAACTGACTTCCACCAGCTCGGTCGGCTCGGCGCAGATCACCATCCAGTTCGGCCTAGGCCGCGACATCAACGGCGCCGCGCGCGACGTGCAGGCGGCGCTGCAGGCCTCGCGCGCCGATCTGCCATCCACCCTGCGCAACAACCCGACCTATCGCGAATACAACCCGTCCGACTCGCCGATCATGGTGCTGGCGCTGACCTCGGAAACCCTGACCCGCGCACAGCTGTACGACTCCGCCAACTCGGTCATCCAGCAGCAGCTGTCGCAGGTCGACGGCGTGGGCCAGATCACCCTGGGTGGCAGCGCGCTGCCGTCTGTGCGCGTGGAACTGGAGCCCGACAAGCTCAACAGCTACGGCATTGGGCTGGAAGACGTGCGCGCGGCCATCAGCGCGGCCAACGCCAACAGTGCCAAGGGCCATATCGATCAGGGCGACCAGCGCTTCGAGGTGCTGTCGAACGACCAGATCAACAAGGCCGCGCCGTATCGCGACCTCATCATCGCCTATCGCAATAACGCCGCGGTGAAGTTGAGCGATGTGGCCGACGTGCAGGATTCCGCCGAAAACATTCGCAACGCCGGGCTCTACAACGGCAAGGACGCGGTGCTGGTCATCGTGTTTCCGCTGCCCGGCGGCAATATCGTGAAAACCGTCGCGCAGATCCGCAAGGTGCTGCCATCGATCGAGGCCACGCTGCCGCACGATGTGCATGTGGGCATTGCGGTGGATCGCTCGCAGTCGGTAAATGCAGCGGTCGGCGACACCGAACGCACGCTGTTCATTGCCGTGCTGCTGGTGATCGGCGTGGTGTTTATTTTCCTGCAATCGCCGCGCGCGATCCTGGTGCCGGCTGTGGCGCTGCCGCTGTCGATCGTCGGCACCTTCGGGCCGATGTATTTGCTCGGCTACAGCATCGACAACCTGTCGCTGATGGCGCTGACCATCGGCACCGGCTTCGTGGTGGATGACGCGGTAGTGGTGCTGGAAAACATCGTCCGCCACGTCGAGGCCGGCATGGACGTGCAGGAGGCCGCGCTGGTGGGCAGCGCCGAAGTCAGCTTCACCGTGATTTCGATGAGCCTGTCGCTGATCGCAGTGTTTCTGCCAATCCTGCTGATGCCCGGCATCGTCGGCCTGCTGTTCCATGAGTTTGCGGTGACGCTGTCCATCGCGATCATGATTTCGCTGGTGATCTCGCTCACCATCACGCCGACGATGGCGGCGTTCGTGCTGAATCGAAAGACGCTGCACTCCAAGGCGCGCTGGGCGCTGTGGTACGAGCGGCAGTTCGAGAGGTTTCAGAACGCGTACTCGCGCTCGCTGACCACCGTGCTCGATCACGCGCTGCTGGTCGGGTTGACTTTGGTCGGCTTGATCGTGCTCAACGTTTTCTTGATCAGACTGCTGCCGTCGACGTTCTTTCCGGAGCAGGACAACGGCATTCTGATGGGTCAGATCATCGCCGACCAAAGCATCTCGTTTCAGGCGATGGAACAGAAGCTGGCCCAACTGCAGGCCATCGTGAAAAAGGATACCGCAGTCGAATCGGTGGCCGGATTCACAGGCGGCCGCGCGCTCAACACCGCAAACGTCTTTATCGAGCTGAAACCGCTGGCGGAGCGCAAGATCTCGGCGACTGAAGTGGTCGATCGCCTGCGGCCCAAGCTCAACGGCGTATCCGGCGCCAAGCTGTTTCTGCAGGCCGCGCAGGATCTGCACATCGGCGGCCGCCAATCGGCAGCGGAATATCAGTACACGCTGACCAGCGACGACCCCACTGCGCTGTTCACCTGGGTACCGAAGCTGGTCGATGCGCTCGGCAAACAACGCAGCCAGATGTCCGACGTCAACTCGGACCTGCAGCAGAACGGCCTGCAGATCTACGTCAACATGGATCGCGCCACCGCTGCGCGCTACAGCTTTGCGCCCAATCAGCTGGACACCGTACTGTACGACGCGTTCGGCCAGCGCACCGTGTCCACCGTCTACAACCAGCTCAACCAGTATTACGTGGTGATGGAAGTGGCGCCGAAATACTGGCAGTACCCGCAGATGCTCGACCGCATACGCTTCAGCACGGCCGCCGGCAACGCCAGCGGCACGGCGCAGACGCAGATGTCGAGCGCGCTGGTGAGCGGCGTGACGGCGGAGTCGGCGGTAACCTCGACGCAGACCTCGTCATCCACCAATGCGCTCAATGCAAACGCGCAGGCCAACCAGTTGACCAACTCGATTTCCAACGCCAAGGGCGGCAGTTCCAGCGGCAGCGCCGACAGCACGGCCGCCGAGACGCTGGTGCCGTTTCCCGCGCTGGCAACCTACGTGAGCAACCACACGGCAACCCAGGTCAGCCATCAGGGCGGCCTGGTCGCCGCTACCATTTCGTTCAACCTGCCGCCGGGCGGTTCGCTGAGCAAGGCCACCGAGGCGATCAACCAGGTATCGCAGCAGCTCGGCCTGCCGGCCTCGATCCACGGCAGTTTCGCCGGCGCCGCGCAGGTGTACGCGCAGTCGATGTCGACCATGCCGCTGCTGATTCTTGCGGCGCTCGGCGCGGTGTATATCGTGCTCGGCGTGCTCTACGAAAACACCGTGCATCCGATCACCATTCTTTCCACCCTGCCCTCGGCCGGCATCGGCGCCACGCTGGCGCTGCTGATTTTCGGCACGCCGTTTTCGGTGATTGCGATGATCGGCATCATCCTGCTGATCGGCATCGTCAAGAAAAACGCGATCATGATGATCGACGTAGCGATCCACCTGCAGCGCGACGAAGGCTATGAGCCGCAGCGGGCGATCCATGACGCTGCCGTGGTGCGCCTGCGCCCGATCATGATGACCACCGCCGCGGCCGTGCTCGGCGCCGTGCCGCTGGCCATCGGCATCGGCCAGGGTGCGTCGCTGCGCCAGCCGCTCGGCATCACGGTGATGGGCGGCCTGATTCTGAGCCAGGTCTTCACGCTGTACACCACGCCGGTGATCTACCTCTACCTCGACCGCCTGCGCGTCAGGTTGGCCAAATGGTCGGACACGCTGCCGTGGAACAAACGATCGGACGTACGCGCATGAACACAAAGATCCCACTGACGGCTCTAGCCGCTTCGCTCGCCCTGCTCCTCGGCGGCTGCATGGTCGGCCCCGACTACCAGCGGCCGAAGGTCGCCGTGCCGACCCAATACAAGGAGTTGCCCGGTTGGACGGTGGCGCAACCCTCCGCTGCCGCGCCCAAAGCCGACTGGTGGACCGGATTCAACGATCCGCTGCTCAACCAGCTCGAACCGATGGTGTCCGTGTCCAACCAGACCGTGCGCCAGGATTACGCCAACTACCAGGAAGCGCTGGCCGAAGTGCAGCAGGCGCGCAGCGGGCTATTTCCCACTGTTGGCGTAACCGGCTCGGGCACGCGCGAACGCAGCGGCAGCGGCAGCCTGAGCACCGGCACGGCGACGAACGCGGCCGGTAGCACGCGCGGCAGCGTGATCAACTCCGGCTCGCTCGAAGGCAACGTCAGCTGGGCGCCCGACCTGTGGGGCAAGGTCCGTCGCACCATCGAGCAAAACAAGGCGACCGCGCAGGCCAGTGAGGCGACCCTGGCCAACGCCACCCTGACCGAGCAGACCGCTCTGGCGACCGCGGTGATCGAGCTGCGCATCGCCGACGCGAATATCGACCTGCTGCAAAAAACTGTCGACACGTACAAAGAATCGCTGCGCTTGATCGGTAACCAGGATGCGGCAGGCACCATACAGCCGTCAGATGTGATCAGCGCGCGCACCCAGCTGGAGAACGCGCAGTCCAGCCTGCTCGCGCTCGGCGTGACGCGCGCGCAGTACGCGCATGCCATCGCCGTGCTGGTCGGCAAGAATCCCGAAGATCTCGATATCCCGCACAGCACCAGCCTGCCCGCGCTGCCGACCGTACCCGCCGGCGTGCCGTCGACGCTGTTGCAGCGCCGCCCGGACATCGCCGTGGC
>CAIKJM010000050.1 GCA_903827735.1 uncultured Rhodanobacter sp.
ATTCCCCTCCCCAGGATGTCATTGCGCCATGAACACGCGTCTGTGCCGATGCCTTTTTCCGCTCGTCGCCCTGACGCTGGCGGGCTGCGGCGGCAGCGCCGCTGATTCGGACGCCGGCAGCAGTGACAAGGTCAGCGCTGCCGTCACCACGCAAGCCGTGCATCAGGGCAGCCTGCCCGACGTCGTCAGCGCCTACGGCACCGCGGCGCCGGCGATCGATGCGGCCTCCACGCTGAGCATTCAGGCCGAAGGCGCAGTGACACAGTTCGACGTCACGGCCGGCACCGCCGTGCACCGCGGCCAGCGCCTACTCACCTTCACGCTGTCGCCAACGGCAGCGGCGGCTTACCAGCAGGCGCGTACGGCGTTGAACGTAGCGCAGGCTGCACGCGAACACACTGCGCAACTGCTGGCCCACCAGCTCGCCACGCGCGACCAGCTGGCGCAGGCGAACAAGGCGGCAAGCGACGCGCGCTCGGCGCTCGACGCGCTGCGCAAACAGCAGGGCGACGGCCGCACCACGGAGCTGCGCGCACCGTTCGACGGCATCGTCAGCAGCATCGCCGCCACGCGCGGCGACACCCTGCAGCCGGGCGCAGCACTGCTGTCGCTGGCGCGCGGTGGCGGCGTCCAGGTGAGCGTGGGCCTCGAGATGGATCCGCAGCATGCGCCCGTGCCTGGCGACAAGGTCACGCTGGTGCCGCTGGGCGCCGGTGCGCCGGTGACCGGCGTGGTGAAGCGCGTGGCCGGCATGCTCGACCCGCACACGCATCTGCAGAACGCCGACATCGCGCCCGATGGTCCGGTGATCGCCGGCATGGGCTATCGCGCCGATATCACCATCGGCCAGTGGCGCGGCTGGCTGATACCGCGCGATGCGCTGGTCGAGGACGGCACGGCGTGGCAGGTGTTTCAGGTCGCCGGCGGCAAGGCGATCAAGGTGCCGGTCACCCTCGTGGGCGAGTCCGATACGGTGTCGGTGGTCAGCGGCGCGCTGGATGCGCAGCGCCCGCTCGTCGTCGTCGGCAATACCCAGCTCGAGGACGGCATGGCGGTTCGTACGGCGGAGCCGGTGAAGTGAGCGAGCCGATATCCGGGCCGCCCTCCGACTGGCTCGCGCGTCACGGCCGAACGCTGATCATCGTGGCGCTGGCGCTGATGCTGACCGGTCTGGCCAGCGCGCTGTCGCTGCCGGTCGGCCTGTTTCCGCAGGTGTCGTTTCCACGCGTGGTGGTCGATCTGGATGCCGGCGATCGACCGGCCGACCAGACCGCGCTGCTGGTCACGCGCCCCGTCGAAGAAGCGATCCGCACCGTGCCCGGCGTGGTCAGCCTGCGCTCGGACACCACGCGCGGATCGGCGCAGGTGTCGATCGATTTCGGCTGGGGCCGCGACATGACCTCATCGACCCTGCTGGTGGATGCGGCGATCGCGCGCGTGCTGCCCACCCTGCCCACCGGCAGCACCTACGACGTGCGCCGGATGGACCCGACCGTTTTTCCGATCATCTCGTACGCGCTGCACTCCGATACGCTGTCGCCGGTCGCGCTGCGCGATCTGGCGCAGTATCAGATCGTGCCGCTGCTGGCCGCCGTGCCCGGGCTCTCGCACGTCGATGTGCAGGGCGGCGAAACCGCCGAGATCGAAGTGGAGGCCGACCCGCACAAGCTCGCCCTGCACGGTCTGGCGTTGAGCGACCTAGTGACGGCGCTGTCCGGCGCCAACGCGCTGCAGGCAGTCGGTCGCGTGCAGGATCACAACAAGCTCTATCTCGTCGTGGCCGATCATTCGCTGAAGGGCGTCGACGCGCTACGCAACGTCGTGGTGAAGAGCGACGGCAGCGGCTGGCTCAAACTCTCCGATGTGGCCACGGTACGCGACGGCTACGTGCCGCAGTGGATCAAGGTGGCCGAAGACGGCAAGCCCGCCGTGCTGTTCAACGTCTACGAGCAGCCGGACGGCAACGCCGTGCAGATCGCGCAGGCGGTACGCGACAAGCTGGCCGGCTTCGCGCTGCCGCACGGCGTCACGATCCGCAACTGGTACGACCAGAGCGAGCTGGTCACCCAGTCGGCCAACAGCGTGCGCGACGCGGTGATCATCGGCCTGGTGCTGGCCGCCATCGTAATGCTGCTGTTTCTGCGCAACCTGCGCGTGACCCTGATCACCATCATCGTGGTGCCGGCGACGCTGGCGGTGACGGTGCTGCTGCTGAGCGTGCTGGGGCTGAGCTTCAACATCATGACGCTGGGCGGCATTGCCGCCGCCGTGGGTCTGGTGATCGACGATGTGATCGTGATGATCGAACACATCGCGCGCCGCGCCGGCGCCGCGCCCACCCAGGCGCACGGCGCGGTCGGCGCCGATGCGGTGCTGCCGGCGGCGCGCGAATTCATGGCGCCGTTGTCGGGATCGAGTCTGGCCACGCTGATCGTGTTCATTCCGCTGGGTTTTCTCGATGGCGTGACCGGCGCGTTTTCGAAGGCGCTGTCGGTCACCATGGCCAGCGCGCTGATCGTGTCGTGGCTGATGACGGCCCTGGTCGTGCCGCTGCTGGCGCGGCAGCTGATCGATTTCCAGCATTGGCAGGATCCCGGCAGCAACCCGCGCGGCTGGCTGCGGCGCACGCACGGGCCGCTCTACGACGGGCTGACGCGGCGGCCGTGGCTGCTGGCCGTGGTGCTGGTGCCGCTGCTGGTGCTCGGCTACGTCGCCTACACCAAGGTCGCCACCGGCTTCATGCCGACGGTCGACGAAAGCGGCTTCGTCATGGACTACTACACCGCGCCCGGCACCTCGCTGCCGGAAACCTCGCGGCAGGTCGGCCAGATCGAAGCCATTCTCAAGGCTCAACCGGAGGTCGACACGTTCTCGCGCCGGCTCGGCACCGGCCTCGGCGGCGATCTCGGGCAGTCGTACCACGGCGACGTTGTCGTCAAGCTGAAGCCCGATCACGCGCGTGCCACCGAGGACGTGATGAGTGCGGTGCGTACCCGCATCGAGAGTGACGTACCCGGTGTAGAAATCGAACTGGCGCAGCTGATGGAAGACCTTATCGGCGATCTCACCGCCGTGCCGCAGCCGATCGAGATCAAGCTCTACGGCACCAATCCCGGCGAGCTGGATGACCAGGCCGATAAAGTCGCCAAAGCGATAGGAAAAATCGACGGCGTGGTCGAGATCAAAAGCGGCGTGCAGCTCGCCGGCGATGCGCTCAACGTGAACATCGATGCAGCGCGTGCCGCGTTCGAAGGCATGACCGTCGACGCGATCACCCAGGCGGTCAATCAGGCCATCTCGGGCACCGTCGCCACGCAGCTGCCGCAGCTGACCAAAAGCGTGGGCGTGCGCGTGTGGATTCCCGGCGCGATGCAGCTGAAGATTCCGCAGCTCGCGCGTCTGCCGATACGCGCGCCGGATGGCCACGTCTTTCCACTCGGGCGCGTGGCAACGCTGGAGCCGGTCAGCGGCCAGCCGCAGATTTCGCGCGAGAATCTGCAGCCGATGGTCGCCGTCACGGCGCGCATCGAAGGGCGCGGCATCGGCGCGGCGGTGGCCGATGTCAAAACGCTGCTGGCCAAACCCGGCGTGCTCGATGCGGGCGTGCGCTACGAGCTGGGTGGCCTGTACCAGCAGCAGCAGATCGCCTTCGTCGGTTTAAGCAAGGTCTTCGCTGCCGCACTGGTGGCCGAATTCATCCTGCTGATGTTCCTCTATCAGCGACTGTGGCTGGCGCTGATCGTGCTGGGCTGTTCGCTGTTCTCGACCACGGCCGTTTTCATCGCGCTGTGGCTCAGCGGCGTCGATCTAAATATCACGGCCATGATGGGCATGACCATGATTATCGGCATCGGTACGGAGATGGGGATCTTCTATGTTTCCGAATACGTGAGCCTTGTTGCAACCATGGAGCACGTTCTCGCGCTGCGTCAGGCCAGCGTCGATCGCCTGCGGCCCATTACCATGACCACCCTGGCAGCCATCCTCACTCTGCTGCCGCTAGCCCTCGCCATCGGCCAAGGCTCCGGCCTGCAGCAACCGCTAGCCATCGCCATCATCGCCGGACTGATGCTGCAGTACCCGATGGTGCTGCTGGTGATGCCGATGCTGATCGGGTTTACGCTGAAACGTCGCCCGCGACTGCGGCTGCGTAACGACTGGAGGCCATCGAAGCAGCGCTGAAGCCAGCGGGCGCGTTGTGTCGTTCGCCATAGCTGCTCAACCGAAGCGGCCGCAGCCTGATTGCTTCGTCGAGATAATTAGTTATATAAGAACCGAAGCTGATGTGGCCGCTTTATCCCTTACACTTTTATGTGAACCTTTTTCGCGCGATGCGCGCACGTCGCCTGGTTAAATAATCGGCCCCGTCACGGCATAATTTTTTCAATGCCGACATGAGTACGCCGGAATAATCGGAATCATGATGTCATCGGCTCAATCCGCGCCAGCACGTGGAGCTGAAGCGCTCGCAAAGGTTTGCGTTTTTGTTCCTGCGAATACTTAGATTTCGCTTAGCTTCCATATATTATTTCTTTGTTTTGAAAATAATCCTGATAACCGTTGTACGGTTATCAAAATGTCACAGTTAAAAACTAGAAATAGCGGGTCTCAAAGCACCCAAACCTATTTCTGGATAATCATGAAGCGGATCAGTCGCACCACTCTTTTCACGAGCACCCAGCTTGCGCTTTGCCTGATAGCCATCGCGCCGTTGGCCAGTTACGCCAGCGATGTCTCGCCATCAGCTACCGCGTCGGCCACGGCAACCGACGCCAGCACTAACTCGTCCAAGAAAGTGCAGAATCTCGACGCAGTGAAGGTCACAGGCTCTGCCGTCACGGTCGACAAGATCGCGCCAACGCAGGGGTCGATGATCGCGATCCAGCCGCAGTCGATCATCGGCGAACAGTACCTTCGTGAAAACGTCGCACCGACCGGCGATTACAGCGACGCCATCTCGATCGCACCGAGCATCTCCACCGTCGCGCCGAACGGGCCTGGCCTGATGGAGGCGCAGAGCGTCACCATGCGCGGCTTCCAGGACGGTGAGTACAACGTCACCTTCGATGGCATTCCATGGGGCGACTCGAACGATTTCACGCACCACTCGACCTCGTACTTCACCACTCAGGACACCGGCAACATCGTGGTCGATCGTGGCCCGGGTACCGCAAGCACGCTGGGCAACGCAACCTTTGGCGGCACCATCGCAGTAGGCTCTCGCACACCATCGGATACCGCTAGCATCGAGCCTTATCTGACCTATGGCAGCTTTGGTACTTGGGTCGAAGGCGCCCAGCTCAATACCGGCGCGATTCCGGAGACCGGCGGCACCACGGCGCTGATCAATATCGAGAACGCCCGATCGGACGGCTATCTGACGTACGCCGGTCAGCGCCGGCAGAACATCTTCGCCAAGATCGTGCAACCGATCGGCGACAACACCACGCTGACGTTTGTTGGCATGTACAACAATATCCATCAGAACGTGCCGCTCGGCGCGACGCGCGCCGAGATCAACGCGTACGGGCCGAATGACGGCTTGAACAACAATCCGTACAGCCAGGACTACTACGGCTCCAACATCGACAATATCGATACCTATATGAGCTACGTCGGATTGCACTCGGCATTCGACGGCTGGACGATCGACAACAAGGCGTATACCTATTCGTACAACCACTTCGGCTGGAACGGCGAAGATCCGAACGGTGAGTACCCTAACGGCACCATCTACAGCCCGCTCGACGTGCCGGCCCAGGCCCTGCGCAATACCTACACGTCCTACGGCGACATCTTCCGGCTGAGCAAGGAGCTGGGACCCGGCGAGCTGCGCACCGGCTTCTGGTATGACCGCCAGCGCAACCTGCGCACGCTTTACGAGGTCGATGCCAACCTTAATTATGCGTACAACGCGCCGACCCAGCTGGCGGCGACGGATCGCGATATGCGCGACACCTTGACGACGTTTCAGCCCTATCTCGAATACAACTGGAACGTCACCGACCAGGTATCACTGACCGGCGGCGTGAAATACGCCGACTTCAAACGCGGCATCAATGCTGTCGTTAATCAGAAAACCGGCGAGCCGCTGGTGTATTCCAAGGATTACAGCAAAACATTGCCATCGTTGGCTCTGCACTGGCAGTTGAGCGATGACTGGACCGCCTATGCGCAGGTGGCCAAGGGTTTCCTTGCACCCAACCTCAATACGCTTTACACCATCGCGCCGCAGGAGAACACGCTCAAACCCGAGCAAACCATCAATAAACAGCTCGGCACCACGTGGAGCGATGGGCGCCTCACGCTATCGGCGGATGCTTACTACATCAACTTCAACAACAAGATCGAGAGCCGCACTATTGGGCCCATCACAACGTTCTATAACGCGGGCGGCGCCGTCTACAAAGGTCTGGAAGCGGAAGGCACGTATCTGCTCGGTGGCGGATTTAGCGTCTACGCCAACGGCTCACTCAATCGCGCCATCGACAACGCCACCAACCAGTGGCTGCCCAACGCGCCCAGCAAGACCGCTGCGCTGGGTGTGATCTACAGCGACGGACCGCTATATGCGTCGCTGATCGACAAATTCGTCGGCCATCGCTACGGCGATACCGGTCTACAGCAGCCGTTCGGCGGATATGCCATCACCAACTTTGCCGCCAGCTATACGTTCGCCGAGAGCTTCGGCGCCCTCAAGAGCATCAAGGTCGGCGTGCAGGTCAACAACGTCTTCGACAACAAGAGCATCTACTACCTCTCCGGCTACACCGTCCAAGACAACACGCCGCTGTATTTCACGATACCGGCGCGTAGCTACGAGCTGACGTTTTCGGCGAAGCTTTGATGGATGGCTAAAGCTCGCGTCATTCCGTCCCGCCATGCTCCTCGACTACAGCTGTTGATCGTCGATTTGGCGAAAAGGACGGACGCCAAAACGGAGCGAAGGATATTTCTTCGGGTTTGTTTCGATTGCCTCCAACCTTTCATAGGGCTGGAGGCAATGTCGTATCGACGCGTAAAGTTTCAATTGCACCTATTGACGCCATTGCTGCATCGCATCTATGTTCGAGTCATGTCATCGAACTTTCTGCCAGCACGCACGCACTGTGCCCCGGTTAACGCCGGCGTTGTGCTGTCGTCGGCAGGCACGGTGTCGACCGGCATTTCCTCGTCCACCATTACGATTACCACCACGACCGGTACCGGTACTGGGTGGGAGTCGGTGCGCGAATAGGTTTCTACAAACGCGCAACGGCTCCGCCCTCACAGAGGCGAGCCGGCACAGACCGACCCGCTTCCAAGAGTCGGGGCCTCATCCGGAGGCTACTGTGAACACCTGTGCACCCCAACTCGCCGAACAACCCCTCAAACGCCGCGCGGCTTTTCCGCTGGCAGCACCGGCGCTGCGCCAGCGCGTCTTGTCGGTGGGTCTGATCGGACCGGGCCGCGTCGGCAGCGCCCTGCTCGACCAGCTTCGCGCGGCGCAGCCGCGGCTGCAGCGCGATACCGGGCTGGCCCTGCAGCTGCGCGGCGTGGTCGCCAGCAAGCGCATGTGGCTGGACTGCGACGACGCCGAGCTCAACGGCCGCCACGGCGGCGCGCAGACCTGGCGGCCGAATGATCTAGATGTATTCGCCGAGCACGTGCGCAACAGCGGCAAACATGCGCTGCTGATCGACTGCAGCGCCAACGACGAGATCGTCTCGCGCTATCCCGCCTGGCTCCAGTCTGGTCTGCACGTGGTGACACCGAACAAGCTCGCCGGCAGCGGCCCGCTGGAGCGCTGGCAGGCGATACAAAGCGCCTGCGCGCACGGCTCGCGTTTCCGCTACGAGGCCACGGTGTGCGCCGGGCTGCCGGTGGTGCAGACGCTGCGCGACCTGCTCGATACCGGCGACGAGCTGCTGGCCGCCGAGGGCATGTTCTCCGGCACGCTGGCCTGGCTGTGCAATCGCCACGACGGCGCGCAGCCGTTTTCCACCCTGGTGCGCGAGGCGCATGCGCTCGGCTACACCGAGCCCGATCCGCGTGACGATCTGTCCGGCATGGACGTGGCGCGCAAGCTGGTGATTCTGGCGCGCGAAGCCGGCTGGTCGCTCTCGCTGGACGACGTATCGGTGGAAAGCCTGGTACCCCAAGCGCTGGCCCAGCTGCCGCGCGACGAATTCATGCAGCGGCTGGATGAACTGGATGCGCCGATGGCGGCCAAACTGGCCGAGGCGCGCGCCTGCCAAGGCGTGCTGCGCCACGTCGCCCATCTGGACCATGCCGGCCACGCCAGCGTGCGCCTGATGGTGCTGCCGGCGTCGCACGCGTTCGCTCATACCCGGCTAACCGACAACGTGGTGCAGTTTCGCACCCGCCGGTACTGCGATAATCCCATGCTGGTACAAGGTCCTGGCGCCGGGCCGGAAGTGACGGCGGCCGGCGTGTTTGCCGATCTGCTGCGCATCGCCGAATCGCTGCAGGTGCACGCATGAGCGCCCTGTCCTCCACCATTGCATCCGTCAAAAGCCCAGCCCAGGAAGTCATGAAGTCCGCTCCGCCACGTGCCCGCCGCGCCCTCGCCTTTGCCCCCGCCTGTGTGGGCAACGTGGGCGTGGGCTTCGACATCCTCGGCCACAGCATGGCCGGCGCCGGCGACCGCGCCGACGTGCGCCGCATCGAGGAGCCGGTGGTGCGCATCTCGGCGATCCACGGCAGCGTGGTCGATCTGCCGACCGATGCACTGGGCAATACCGCCGGCGCCGCGCTGATCTCGCTGCGCAAGGCGCTCGGCCTGCGCCACGGTTTCGACATCGTGCTGCACAAGGGCATTGCGCTGGGATCGGGCATGGCTGGCTCGGCCGCCTCCTGCGTGGCCGCACTGGTCGCCGCCAATGCGCTGCTGGAAAAACCGCTGCCGTACGAATCGCTGTACGGCTTCGCCCTCGACGGCGAAGCGGTGGCCAGCGGCAGCCGGCACGGCGACAACTTGGGGCCGATGCTGCTCGGCGGCCTGGTGCTGGCCACCCACGATCGGCTGCTGCGCATACCTGTGCCGGCCAGCTGGCACTGCGCGCTGGTGCATCCGCATTTCGTGCTGGAGACGCGCAAGGCGCGCGCGGCGCTGGCCGGCGACTACCCGCTCAGCGCTTTCGTGGCGCAGAGCGCGAACCTTGCGCTGGTGCTGGCCGGCTGCTATAGCAGCGATGCATCGCTGGTGCGCGAAGGCCTCAAGGATGTGCTGGTGGAACCGCGCCGGGCCGCGCTGGTGCCGAACTTCGCCCGGGTCAAGCAGGCCGCGCTCGATCATCGCGCGCTGGGCGCCAGCATTTCCGGCGCCGGCCCCAGCGTGTTCGGTTGGTACGAGCACCGCAGCGAGGCGGAGGCCGCCGCCGCGGCCATGCGCACCGCATTCGCCGAAGCAGGCCTCGACAGCGACACCTATGTCGCACCGGTGGACGGCCCCGCCGCGCGACTGATCGATGCAATCGATGAAAAGACCTGGGCCGACGCCCCCGCTGGCGAGGGCGCATGACCTCAGCGATATTGCAAACCCGCGCCGCTGCCGCCCCGATGCGGTACGTGAGCACACGCGGCGGAAGCTCGGCCGTATCGATCAGCGCCGCGATTGCTGCTGGCCTCGCGGCCGACGGCGGCCTCTACGTTCCCGAAACGCTGCCACGGCTCGATCCTGCCGCATTCGATCCCGGCGGCGCATTGGCCGATACCGCCGCAACGCTATTGGCGCCGTTTTTTGTCGGCGATGCGCTGGCCACTGAGCTGCCCGCCATTTGCGCCGAATCGTTGAATATCGACATTCCACTGCGCGCGCTGCCGCAGGCGAGTGCGTACGTGCTGGAGCTGTTCCACGGCCCCACGGCGGCGTTCAAGGACGTCGGCGCGCGCTTTCTCGCCGGCTGCATGCGCCGACTTCCCCGCGCCGACGCGCGGCCGCTGACGATACTCGTCGCCACCTCGGGCGATACCGGTGCCGCCGTTGGCGCAGCGTTCCATCTTCAGACGGGTTTGCGCGTGGTGATCCTGTATCCCGATGGCAAGGTGTCTCCGCGCCAGGCGCATCAGTTGGGCTGCTTCGGCGACAACGTGCACGCGCTGCGCGTCGACGGTCGCTTCGACGACTGCCAGCGGATGGTCAAGGCCGCACTCGGCGACACCGATCTGCAAGCCGCCGTGCCGCTGACCTCGGCCAACAGCATCAGCCTGGGTCGGCTGCTGCCGCAGATGAGTTACTACGCGCATGCCGCGCTGGGCTGGTGGCGCGAACGCGGCGAGCCGCTCAACGTTATCGTGCCCACCGGCAATCTCGGCAATGCGATGGCCTGCCTGTGGGTGCGCGAGATGGGCCTGCCGATCGGTCAGGTGCAGCTGGCCTGCAACGCCAACGCCACACTGCCCGACTATTTTGCCGGCGGCGAGTACGCGCCGCGCGCCGCCGTTACGACGCTCGCCAACGCGATGGACGTCGGTGCGCCGAGCAACGTCGAGCGTCTGCGCTGGACCTTCCCCGACGAGCGCGCGTTGCGGCAACTGCTGCAGGCGCACAGCGTCAGCGATGAGGCCATTCGACACACCATCACCGCCCACGCGCGCGAGCACGGCGAAGTGTTCTGCCCCCACACGGCCACCGCCGTGCACCGGCTCGACCAGCTGCGCGTGGCCGGCGATACCAGCGGCTGGACCGTCGTCGCCACCGCGCATCCAGCCAAGTTCGACAGCATTGTCGAACCCTTGATCGGGCGTCCGGTTGATGTGCCGGCGCCTCTAGCCGCGATGCTGACGCGCCCAGCGAGTGCTGAACCGCTCGCTGCGGACAACGATGCGCTCAAGACGTGGCTACTCAGTCACTAGCCTTTTCGGGAGATCATCAGTCAGCTCCCTGTTGGCCTGAAGTGGCAAAGATTTGAGTCCTTCTGATACGTTGCAGGGTCCTGACGCTCAGTCACCATGCACGGAAAGAATTGATGAAGGTCAGCAACGGGCTCGTGATGCTGCTCTGCCTTGTCACCGTGCTGGCGTTCGCCGGGCTGGTGCCGCTGGGCACTTGGCAGGATGATTTTCTTTACCTGCATAACTATCACCAGCAGGGCTTGGGTTTTCTTGCGGATCGCCTGCTGCACTGGAGCCCGCGACCGCTTTCCGAGACGCTGATTTATTTTTACGCCATAGCCGTTTATCACTTCGGTCTGCCGCTTATCGGCGTGTTTACAGGGATGTTCTGGCTGATTTTGATAGCAGCCATCGTGCTGCCGACTTGGCTCGGCAAACGCGGCAAGCTCCTTTCCATCGTGATGCTGGCCATGCTGCTGCTTGGTCACCCGGTGACCGAGTTCTTTTATTGGCCTGACGGCGTGGCGGCCTACCTTCCGACCCTTGCCGCGGCCGCCATCTTGCTTACGCTGGACTGGGGCGGTTGGAGCGAGACCAGAGCCGGTTTTTTCTGGAATTTTGTCGCGTTGACGGTGGCTGCCGCCAGCTTCGAAGTAGGCGCCATCTTTACTCTCGTCTATGCGGCGCTGCTCGCCATAACGCGAAGCATCGGCAGCTGGCAACGGGGTGCGCTGCTGGCCATGCCAGCACTGCTTTCGCTTTTTCTCCTGTACCTGCAATTTGTTGGTCGTGTGTCGCAAGGCAGCGAAGTCATCGGCGACGCGGCGATTGCTCACCACCTCTTGGCCAGCATGATCGCTACGGTAGAAAAGATTCCGTTTGAGCTACTCAAGGGCGATACGCTGCGACACAAATATACCGGGCTTGCAGAAGGCTTGTTGATCAAGTCGCTGTTCTTCGTCGGCCTGTATTTCGCGATGTCTGCGCGCCCTCACTCGCCCAGCAAACGCCTGCAGCGGATGCGACTGGTCCTGGCAATAGCGCTGATCGGCACGGCCTTTGTGACCATCATGGCGGCGTTCTACAACTTCGGTGAGCTTTGCTGCGAGCGGCATGACACGCTGAGACAGAATTACCTGCTCATAGCGCTGGCCTCAATAGCAACGTGGCTGGCCGCATATCGGCCAAGTCGACATTACAAATTCGCGATGCCTGTGTTGTCGCTTGCGTTGCTGATTCCTATGCTTGTCGTCAGCCCGAGACTCATGGCCGAGTATCGTGACTACGCCACCATCGTGAACGCGCGCAATTTCACCTGGCAATCGGGCCGCGCCGTCGGACCTGACATGAAGATCATTCAGACGACGCCCAACCTCACCGGAAATTTGTACATAACACCCGGCATCTATCAGCGATCGGCTGATCCAAAGACCGATGCCCGTCCGCAATGGATGCTAATTTTCTTCGACAAGCAGTCCGCTGAATTTACCTCGCCTGTGAATGCGCCAAGCAGCGCGAACAGCGACAAACGGTAGGCCGAATGGGAATCCTTGCCCGAAGGGGGCACGACCTTGCCACAAGCGAAAGCCGGTCGAAGCAAAATCATCTGGACGCCCAGCCGTCCAAACGGCGATTCGGTCGCACGAAAAAAGTTTCCAACGAAACTACTTCAGAAAAAGGTTGACAGGCTTTAGCAAGGTGCCTTACGGTCAGGGGCATGTCGCAACGCACAAGCCACCGCAGCAACAACCAAACCCGTCCACTCATCGCGGTCGATGCGCTGCTGCAGCTGCGTGGCAAGCTTCTTCTCACCCTTGTACTCGTACTCCTTATTACCAACGGAGGTGCGGGCTGAGGGCATGTGTCCAGGTAAATAGAAACAAACCTGAAGACTCCCAAAAACCCCGCACCGGCAACGGAGCGGGATTTTTTTTGCCTCCAGCAACGCACACACAGCGGAGCCATGATGAAAAATCCAAATCAGCAGTCTGACGACGGCATTAGCGACGTAGCGGCCGATTACGTGCGCATTTTCGACACCACCCTGCGCGATGGCGAGCAGGCGCCCGGTTTCTCGATGGACCGCCGAGCCAAGCTGCGCATGGCGCAGGCGCTGGAAGCGCTGGGCGTCGACGTACTCGAGGCCGGATTTCCGCAGGCCTCGCCGGATGACTTCGCGGCCGTGGCCGACATCGCCCGGTTGCTCAAGACCACCACCGTCTGCGGCCTGGCGCGCTGCCAGACCGGCGACATCGACACCACCGGCCGCGCGCTGGAAAAGGCCCACCATTCGCGCATTCACGTCTTTCTGTCGACCAGCCCGCTGCACCGCGAGCACAAGCTGCGCATGAGCAAGGCGCAGGTGCTGGACACCACCGTGATGGCGGTCGAGCGCGCCCGCGGCCTGTGCCACGAGGTGGAGTTCTCGGCCGAGGACGCGTTACGTACTGAACCCGAATTCCTGGTCGAGGTGTTCAGCGCCGCTATTGCGGCAGGCGCCACCACCGTCAACGCGCCGGACACGGTGGGTTACACCACGCCGTCGGAAATCTTCGAGCTGTTCACCTACCTGCGCAGCAACGTCAAGGGCGCTGACAAGGTGATCTTCTCCAGCCATTGCCACGACGATCTGGGCATGGCGGTGGCCAACAGCCTGGCCGCGATCAGCGCTGGGGCGCGTCAGGTCGAGTGCACCATCAACGGCATCGGCGAGCGCGCCGGCAATGCGTCGCTGGAAGAAATCGTGATGGCGCTGAAAGTGCGCGCGCCGTACTTCGACGTCGATACGCGTATCCACACGCGCAAGCTGCATCCGACCTCGCGTCTGCTGACCCAAATCACCGGCCAGCACGTGCCGCGCAACAAGGCCATCGTCGGCGATAACGCCTTCGCGCACGAGTCGGGCATTCACCAGCACGGCATGCTGAAGCACCGCGGCACCTACGAAATCATGCGCTCGGAAGATGTCGGCATTCCCGAAGTGCGCATGGTGCTGGGCAAGCACTCCGGCCGCGCTGCGCTGCGCCAGCGCCTGGAAAGCCTGGGCCACGCCGTGGAGGAAACCGCGATGGATGACATTTTTGCGCGCTTCAAGACCCTGGCCGACAAGAAGCGCGAAATCCACGACGAAGATCTGGAAGCGATCGCCATGGGCCTGGATCCGGACATGGCTGGACCGTGGCGCATCGTGCAGCTGACCAGCGCCACGCATCTGGGTGGTGGCGCCTCGGCATCGGTCAAGCTGGCGCACGACGACGGCCGCGAAACCAGCGAAGCGGCGATCGGCGACGGTCCAGTCGACGCCGTATTGCGCGCGATCGAGCGTGCCGCCGGCAGCGAAATGAAGCTGACCGATTTCTCCGTGCGCTCGGTCAGCGAAGGCGGCGACGCGCAGGGCCATGCCCAGCTCACCGCTCGCCACAACGAGCGCGACTGGCACGGTCACGGCATCAGCACCGACATCGTCGAGGCGACCGCGCTGGCCGCGCTGGACATCGTCAACCGTATCCAACGTCAGTCGCCGGCTTCGCAGCGCGTCGCCGTCGCGCATCTCTGATGACACGCACCACACTTTCTTCGGAACCCGTCATGACCACACCTTTCATCTGGCACAACGGACGCATCAAGCCCTGGGCCGAGGCCACCGTCCACGTCAGCGCGCACGCCCTGCACTATGGCTCCTCGGTGTTCGAGGGCGAGCGCGTTTACGCGACACATCGCGGAGCGGCATATTTTCGTCTGGCCGATCACACCCAGCGGCTGTTCGAATCGGCCCGCATGTACGAGATCGAGATCGGCTACACCGAAGACGAGATCAACGCCGCCTGCATCGAGCTGATCCGCGCCAACGACATGGCCTCGGCGTACGTGCGCCCGATCGTATTTCGCGGCGCCGGCGGGCTCGG
>CAIKJM010000051.1 GCA_903827735.1 uncultured Rhodanobacter sp.
CGATTGGCCAGCGCCGCCAGCCGATCGGCCTCGTCGATGATCAGACCGGCCAGCGACTGCAGATCGTCCGTGCCCACGCGGCGCTGCAGCAGCTGGGCCGCACCGCGCAAACCGGCCAGCGGATTCTTCACCTCGTGCGCAAAGCCGCGCAGCGTGGCCGACAGCGGCGAACCGCTGACCGCCGGTTCGGCCAGTGCATGTATTTCAAGCAGCAGGCCCGCCTCAAACGGCTGGATCGCGATATCCACCAGCGTTTCGCGCCCCACCGCGGTAAACAGCGTCAGCCCACGCAGCTGCAGCGGCCGCTGCTGATACAGCACCCGCGCCGCGAGTGCGAGCGATTCAGGCTCACGCAGCAGCAGCGCCAACGGCTGGCCGACCGCACTGCGCGGACCTATCTCGATCCACTCCGCCAGCGCGCGATTGATCCACAGCAGGCGCAGCTCCGCATCGACCAGCACCAGCCCGGTCCTCATCTGCTCCGCCCACCCCTGCCAAGCCGCTTTATCCATTGCACCATGATGGGCAATGCGTTGGAATGGTGCAATTGGGTTACCTAACATCGAGACTTACCTAACATCGAGAATTGAGACGCCGCTCATAGCAAGGAGCACGGATGACGTTGTGACTTCAACCATCGGCCCTCAGACGCGTGGCACGCACATCTCCCGACAGCGAAAGCGCGATTTTTTGCGTGGGTACGCAAACTAAAACTGGCGAAGAGACATTGCCGATTAAGCGCAACCGGCTTTCGTGCAAATCCGCTACTTTCGGCCAAAGGGATCTCTCCATCACCGAAAGGCCTCGGTCAGTGATGCCATCTGCACAGCCCAGCGCCCTGCCCGAGGCCTTACGCTTAGTAAGAAAAGGTCGCTTTGCCGAGCTATATGACTTCACGGAAGGAGTCGTTGTGGCGGATAGGCAAGGCCACATCGTCTTCGGTAACACCAGTGCGAATACGTTACTGGGGCGGGTGGCGCTGGGCGTCGATCCCGACGACTACAGTCACCACCACGGTATATTTACCGAGGACGGCCGTCCCTACCCGTCGACAGATTTGCCCTTGGCCAGAGCAGTTCTTTCCGGCGAGACGGTCGAGGGCGACCGACTGCGCGTCAGGCGGCCCGATGGATCGACCATCGTGATCATTTGTTACGCGCGACCGATTTTCAGGGACGACGGGCAACAAGACGGCGGCATGGTGCTCTTTCACCAAGTGGTCTAAGCCACCCCTCAATCGTCTTTCAACGCGATGCATTCTAACCGCGCTCGCGCCGGTACCCGCGGCGTCTTGTCCCGGCAAGACCAAGTAAATCAGTCCATGCGGCCAAACCGGCCAGCGCTAGCATTGGATTTTGTACAGCGGCTCACCTTGGACAGATGGCGGTTTCCTGAAATAAGCGAACGGCATAAGGTCATGCCGAATCATCCTTTTACCGGGCACAACGAAATCTTTATGTTCGGACGTCTAGTCGTATGGACGTCCAAAGGTCATGACCGTGAAGGCTGCCGTTGCACCGGGTTTGCCGGAAAACACGCTCAATGCCGATAAGCTTGACCAGCTCAAGCGATTAGCCGAAGGGCTGACGCCGGCCGAGCTTTACTGGGTGGCCGCGTGGAGCGCATCGCTGGCGGCGCAAGCCCAGCAGGGCGGCGCGACAACCGCTGCAAGCGCCGCGAAGCAGGCGGCAGCGACGCTGACTGTTGTCTACGGCAGTCAGACCGGCAATGCCAAACGCCTGGCCGAGCAGCTGGCCCGGCGCAGCGAGGCGCACGGCCTACCGGTGCGGCTGCTGCGCGCCGATGCGTATCCGCAGCGCGAGCTGGCAAAAGAGCGTTATTTGGCGATCGTGATCAGCACCCAGGGCGAGGGTGAGCCGCCGGACGATTCGCGGGGCCTGGTCGAGTTCATCCTGGGCAAGCGCGCGCCCAAACTCCCTGCGCTGCAGTTTTCGGTGCTGGGGCTTGGCGATTCAAGCTACGCCGAGTTCTGCGCCATCGGCAACCAGCTCGACGCGCGGCTGGCCGGGCTCGGCGCGACGCGCTTTGCGCCGCTCGGGGCGGCGGATGTAGATATCGACAGCGTGGCGACGCCGTGGCTGGAGAAAGTGCTGGAGCAGGCGCGCGAGCTGCTGAAGGCACCTGGCGGCAGCGTCACCACGCTGCACGCCGTGCAGCGCGATCGCGTGCAGGACGATGCAACAGCGCAGCCGCTGCACTCGCGCGAACAGCCGTTCAACGCCACCGTGCTGGCGAATCAGCGCATCGTGTCGCGCGACGCCGAGCGTGATTTGCGCCATATCGAGCTGTCGCTGCAGGGCTCGGGACTCACCTATCAACCCGGCGATTCGCTCGGCGTGTGGGCGCACAACCCGCCAGCGCTGGTGTCGCAGTGGCTCGACACGCTGGGGTTGGACGGCGGCATCGACGTCACCCATGACGGCCGCACCCTGCCGCTGGCGCTGTGGCTGAAGCGCGAGCGCGAGATCACCCGGCTTAGCCGAGCGTTTATCGTGTCACTGGCAGCGGTCACCGGTCACGATGAGCTGGGTCGCTTGCTGCAGCCGGCGCATTCCGCCGAGCTGGCCGAGCTGCTGAATACCTATCAGCCGATCGATCTGCTTCGACGCTACCGAGCGACCTGGTCGGCGGATGCGCTGATCGCCGCGCTGCGCCCGCTGACCCCGCGGCTGTATTCCATCGCTTCCAGCCAGGCCCAGGTCGGCGAAGAGGTGCATCTCACCGTGGCGGTGGTGAATTACGAAGCGCACGGCTCCCGTCACTGGGGCGCCGCGTCAACCTTTCTTGCAGCGGTGGACGAAGACGGCAGCGTTCCAGTCTTCATCGAATCGAACGATCGCTTCCGGCTGCCGGTCGACGGTTCGCGCGACATCATCATGATCGGCCCCGGCACCGGTGTGGCGCCGTTCCGCGCGTTTGTGCAGGAGCGCGAGGAGACGGCTGCGAGCGGGCGTAACTGGCTGTTCTTCGGCAACCGACATTTTGCGCAGGATTTTCTCTATCAGACCGAATGGCAGGCGGCGCTGAAGAAAGGCGCGCTGCACCGGCTCGATCTTGCGTTTTCACGTGACACCGCGGAAAAAATCTACGTGCAGCAGCGTCTGCGCGAGCGCGGAGCCGAGCTTTACGCGTGGCTGGAAAATGGCGCCCATCTCTATGTCTGCGGTGATTCCACCCACATGGCGAAAGACGTGCACGCCGCACTGATCGATGTGGCCGTCACCCACGGCGGCCATTCGCCCGACGACGCCAGGGCATGGCTCGCCGACCTGATGCAGCAAGGGCGCTACGCCCGCGACGTGTATTGATATGACGAATTCAGATCCAGCGAAAACCAAACCATCCGCGCCACCGTCCGACTTCGAACGGGTGAAGGCGGCGAGCAACTTTCTGCGCGGCGGCATCGTCGAAGGCCTGGCCGATCCGATCACCGGCGCGATCAGCGACGACGACAACAAGCTGCTGAAATTCCACGGCAGTTATCTGCAGGACGACCGCGACCTGCGCGACGAACGGCGCAGGCAGAAGCTGGAGCCGGCGTTCGCCTTCATGCTGCGGGCGCGCCTGCCCGGCGGCGTGGTGACGCCAGCACA
>CAIKJM010000052.1 GCA_903827735.1 uncultured Rhodanobacter sp.
AGACAGGGCTCCGGCCGGATTACTCGCCCAGCGCCTCGCGCATGAATTCCGGCTGCGCCAGCGCGGCCTTGTGAATGTCGGCGTTGTAGTAGCGGGTGGGGAAATTCTTGCTGATCGCGCCGCGCTCGCGGAAGCCCGAGAGATCGCCGCCCTTGCGCGCCATCGTGCAGCTCCACCAGCCGGTGGGATAGCACGGCTGCGGAAACGGCAGCGTGCGCACGGCCGAAAAGCCGGAGGTGCGCATGGCCGAGCGCATCGACTTGATCAGGTCCAGATGCGCCAGCGGCGATTCGCTCTGCTGAACCAAAATGCCGCCGTGGCGCAGCGCCTTGTAGCAGCTGGCGTAGAAAGCGGCGTTGAACAGGCCTTCGGCCGGCCCGACCGGATCGGTCGAATCGACGATGATCAGGTCCAGCGATTCCGGCTCGGCCTCGGCCATGTACTTGATGCCGTCGATAAACAGCAGCTGGGCGCGCGGATCGCCGTTGCTGTCGCACAGCTCAGGGAAATACGTTTCGGCCAGCCGGGTCACGCGCTCGTCGATCTCGACCTGCACCGCCGACTCCACTTCCTCGTGCTTGAGCACCTCGCGCAGCGTGCCGCAGTCGCCGCCGCCGATGATGACCACGCGTTTGGCCCGCGCGTGGGTAAACAGCGCCGGGTGAGTCATCATCTCGTGATAGAGAAAGTTGTCGCGTGTGGTCAGCATCACGCAGCCGTCGATGACCATCAGGTTGCCCCAGTCGGTGGTCTTGTAGATTTCGATGGTCTGGAAAGGCGTCTTCTCGGCGTGCAGCTGCTGCTCGGTGCGAAAACCGATGGAAGAGCCAGAAGCCTGGTGGGCTTCGGTGAACCAACTGGACTGCTGCGACATGGCGAGAGTTCCTGACGTGCAAGGGAATGGGGGCCACCCATTGTAACTGCTGCGGCGGCATCAAAAAAAAGCGCGCTGCCGCGGCGCGTCCAACTGCCATACGCATATCGTCACAGGTGGCCATTACAATACCGGTTCGGTCGGCCGGCGCATCGCGTCGTGCGGCCGGCAAGTTCGACCGGCCCCGCGGCGTGCGAGGCTTCCGGCCGATCGAACTTCGCGCCCGCTGACAGGTCGCCGTGAGGTCGCCCAGTTCACGGGCAACACCGTCAAGGCTCGCCGCTGCGACGCATTCGTAGGCCACGTGCGGTTGGCGCAGGGTCTGCGGCCGTCCAGATCTGGTTACTTGAGGAGATTCGCCGATGGCGAAGCAGTGGAACACATCCGGTTGGAGCATCGACGCTGCCCGCGACACCTACGCGATGGCGCACTGGGGCGATGGCTACGTCGACGTAAACGGCGCTGGCGATATCGTTATTCGCCCGCGCGGCCCCACCGGTCCGGCGCTGTCCTTGCCCGGCATCGTGGCTCGTGCGCGTGAGGAGGGCCTGCGCCTGCCGCTGCTGGTGCGCTTCCCCGATATCCTCGCCGACCGTCTGGCCAAGTTGCAGGACGCTTTTGCCAAGGCGATTGGCGAATGGAATTATTCGGGCGGCTATACGGCCATCTATCCTATCAAGGTCAACCAACAGCGCGGTGTGGCCGGTGAGCTGGTGGCCGCGGGCACGCATGGTTTCGGCCTGGAGGCCGGTTCCAAGCCCGAGTTGATGGCCGTGCTGGCGATGGCTCGACCCGGCTCCATCGAGATCTGCAATGGTTACAAGGATCGCGAATACGTGCGCCTGGCGCTGATCGGGCTGAAGCTGGGTCTGCGCGTGCACATCGTGATCGAGAAGCTGTCCGAACTCGATCACGTGTTTGCCGAAGCCAGGGCGCTAGACGTCGAGCCGCTGCTTGGCGTGCGCGTGCGGCTGGCCTCCATTGGCGCGGGCAAGTGGCAGAACACCGGCGGCGACAAGGGCAAGTTTGGCCTGTCGCCCGACCAGGTGCTGACGCTGATCAAGCGGCTCGATGCCGCCGGACTCAAGCACACGCTGAAGCTGCAGCATTTTCACATGGGCTCGCAGATTTCGAACGTGCGCGACATCGCCAATGGCATGCGCGAGGCGACTCGCTACTTCGTCGAGCTGACCCGCATGGGCGTACCGCTGGAGATCGTCGACGTCGGCGGTGGCCTCGGCGTGGACTACGAGGGCACGCGTTCGCGCAGCCACAATTCGATCAACTATTCGATCGAGCAGTACGCGTCGACGATCGTGCAGTCGCTGGCCGAGGCGGTCGAAGCGGAAGGACTGAGCGCACCGCACATCCTCACCGAGGCGGGCCGCGCGATGACGGCGCATCATGCCGTGATGGTGGTCAATGTCACCGAGGTGGAAGAGGTGCCGACCGGCGCGATTCCACCGCCGGACGCGGCCGAGCCGGCGGTATTGCGTCGCCTGCGCGAAACGCACGAGGAGCTCGACCAGCGTCCGCCGCTCGAACTGTTCCACGAGGCCCAGCATCACCTCGCCGAAGGCCAGACCTTGTACGCCCTGGGTCAGCTCGCGCTGACCGATCGCGCCAGGCTGGACGAGATGTATTACGCCATCGCCAATGCCGTGCGCACGCGGCTGCTGCCGGCCGAGCGCTCGCACCGGCAGGCGCTGGACGAGCTGGATGAAAAGCTGGTCGACAAGTATTTCGTCAATTTCTCGGTGTTCGAATCGGTGCCGGACATCTGGGCCATCGGGCAGATCTTCCCGATCGCGCCGATAGCCCGACTCGACGAACAGCCGACGCGCCGCGGCGTGATCGTCGACCTGACCTGCGATTCGGACGGCCGCATCGACCATTACGTCGATGCCGAAGGCGTCGATGTTAGCCTGCCGCTGCATGCGCTGAACGAGGGTGAGAGCTATCGGCTCGGCATTTTCATGGTGGGTGCGTATCAGGAAACGCTGGGGGATATCCACAACCTATTCGGCGATACCGATGCCGTCAACGTGCGCGTCGAGGGCGACAGCTACGTGTTCGCGCACAGGCGCAGCGGCGACACCACCGACCTGATGCTCGACTACGTGGGCTACGATCTGACCGCGCTGCGGCAGAGTTACCGCGATCGCATCGCTGCCGCTAGCGTCACCGGCACACTGGCCGACCAGCTTTACACCACGCTCGACGGCGGCCTTACGGCTTATACCTATCTGGCCGAAGAAGGGCGCTGAAGCTCTTCCGCCCGAGCATGGCTTCACGAGATCAATCGAGGAATCACTGATGGCAGGTCTGGATGGCAAGGTCGCGTTGATCACCGGCGCCGCCAGCGGTATCGGCAAGGCCATCGCCGAGCTGTATGCCCAGCACGGCGCCAGTGTGGCGATTGCTGATATCGATGAGCGCGCAGCCGACGCGGCGGCCGCTGCGATCAATGCCAGCGGCGGTCGGGCGATGGGTGTCGCGATGGACGTTAGTGACGAAGCCGCTGTCAACGCAGGCACCGATGCCGTGCTCAAAGCGTTTGGACGTCTGGACGTCCTGATATCGAACGCCGGTGTGCAGATCGTTAATCCGATCGACCAGTTCGAGTTTTCCGACTGGAAGAAGATGCTGGCCATTCATCTCGACGGCGCCTTTCTCACCACCAAGGCCGCGTTGCAGGCCATGTATCAGAAAGATGCCGAAGGTCGCAGCCGCGGCGGTATCGTGATCTACATGGGCTCGGCTCACTCGCACGAAGCGTCCAAGCTGAAGTCCGCTTACGTCACCGCCAAGCATGGCCTGCTCGGTCTGGCGCGAACGCTGGCCAAGGAGGGCGCGCCGCACGGCGTGCGTTCGCATGTCATCTGCCCTGGTTTTGTGCGCACGCCGTTGGTCGAGCGGCAGATTCCCGAGCAGTCCCGAGCGCTGGGCATCAGCGAAGACGCGGTCATCAAGGACGTGATGTTGAAGGACACGGTGGACGGCGAATTCACTACCGTTGAGGACATCGCACAGACGGCGCTCTATTTGGCAACGTTTCCCTCCGCTGCGCTGACCGGACAGTCCATCGTGGTGACCCACGGCTGGCATATGCAATAACCGCTGCGTTCAACTCGGCGCACTTTTACGCGTTCGCTGCTGCTATACCGGCGGCGCCACGGCAAGAATCGATTACCCCTAAGGAATACAGATGAGTATCAAGACAGGCTTCATTGGTTTGGGCGCGATGGGAGCGCCGATGGCGACCCATCTGCACGAGCGCGGCCTGCTGACGGCCGTAGCCAATCGCACCCACGCCAAGGCCGCAGCGCTGGCGGAAAAACTCGGCGTGAGCGCGCCGCAGACGCTGAGCGAGCTGGCGGAGCAGTGCGATGTGATTGCGCTGTGCGTCACGGCGGACGCCGACGTGCTTTCCACGGTCGAAGCACTGGCGCCGCATCTCAAGCCCGGCGCCATTGTGATCGACCATTCGACCGTGTCGCCGGATACGGCACGCCGCGCTGCGCTGCGGCTCGGCGAGGTGGGCGCGCACTTTCTCGATGCACCGGTGTCTGGCGGCGTGGAAGGTGCAAAGAACGGCAAGCTGTCAGTGATGGTCGGTGGTGATGCCGACGTGTTGGAGCGGGCGCGCGCCGTGCTGGAGGCTTATGCCTTGAAGGTCACCCATCTCGGCGCGGTTGGCGCGGGTCAGGCGACCAAGGCGGTGAATCAGGTTCTGGTGGCTGGCATTGCGCAGGCCGTCTGTTCCGGGCTTGCCTTGGGTGAGGCGCTCGGCCTTGATCCGGAGCGCCTGATTCCCACCCTCGGTGCGGGTGCGGCCGGCAACTGGTTCCTGGAAAAGCGCGGTGCGACGATGCTGCGCGACGAATTCAGCGTGGGCTTCAAGCTGTCGCTGCTGCACAAGGACCTGGGTATCGTGCGCGGGATTGCCGAGCAGGTTGGTACCGACACGCGGGTCATCAAGCAGTCGCTGGCCGATTACGCGGAGCTGATGAGCCAGGGTTATGGCGATGACGATATCTCAGCCTTGATACGACTGAAGCGAAAAAGCTGAGCAGTTCGCGCCGCCCAGCTTTCCGTTGGCCCAGATCATCCGCGGCATTACTTCGCCGCGGATTGCGACGTGGCGATCGCCTGTTTGAAGAAGCCGTAAACGCCGTCGTCATTCATGCGGCGGGCGTTGGACAGCTCGCCGGCCTTGGTCGAGTACAGAACCTTGTCATCCGGCGACACGATCACTGCCGCCGGAATGCCGTTCTTGGTCGGCTCGCCGTAGCGCTTGGTGATATCAAGGTTGTGGTCGAAGTTGCCCACGTCGATCTTCACGACCTGAAACTGCTGATGGATCAGCGCCGCATTTTTTTCGGTATTCAGCGCCCGATTCAGCGAGCGGCAGTCCTCGCACCAGTTGGCGCCGAAGATCAGCAGCACCGGCGTGTGCTTGGCCTTGGCTTGAGCCAGCGCCTGGGCAATATCCGCATTGGCATCGGCCGTGGTGTTGTAGGGCAGCTCGGCAGCCGCGACATTGGCACCGACCAGCAGGGTAAGCAGCAACAGCAGACGTTTCATAGGCGCGATCCGTAACGTGGACGAGCACCGAGCATAACCGTTTGCGCGCATTGTTTGCTTTTGGCCGTCCAAATAAAAAAGGTGTGGCTTATGCCGTTTGGGCATAAGCCACACCCTAGTTCAAAGCGGCTTATTTGCCTTCTTTCAAGGCAATGGCGTTGATGCCGGCGCTGGCCAGCCGCTGCTTGGTCGATTCCAGATCGGTCGCCGAGCGGAACGGCCCGAGGCGTACCCGGTGATACGCCTGCCCGCCCACGTTGACGGATTGCACCGAAGCGACAAATCCCTGCATCGCCAGCTTTGCCTTCAGCGTTTCCGCATCCGACGGATTCGGAAACGCGCCGACCTGCAGCAGATAGCCGCTGCCCGCAGCAGGGCTGGCGGGCGCGACGGCGGGTGCGGCAGTAATGGTTTCGCTAACCGCTGCCGGCGCGTGGTTATCGGCCGGTGCGGATGGCGCGGCGGCGGTCGGCGTGGCAGTCGGTGCCGGCTGCTCTGCTGCCTGCTTCTGCTGTTCGGCGCGCGCTTGCGCGCTGATCACCGCGTCGGGAATGCGCACTTCCTTTTCCGACAGCACGGAATAGAAATCGAACTGCGGCTTCTTCGGCGCCGATTCGGCCGCCGGCGGCTGCGCCACGCCCGGATCGCTGCCGCTTTCGGCAGTGGCCTGCGGATTGGCTTGCGGGCCATCGGGCTTGTGCAGGCTGTCAAACAGCGAGCCGCGCATGACCACGGCCATCATGATCGCGCCAACCAGAATGCCGATGACGGCATAACCCCAGCCGGGAAAACCGCCGCTGTTGTTACGCACGGCCTGCCGGCCTTTGCCCTTGCGTGGTGCCATTACATGCTCTCCGGGGCGCTCAGGCCCAACAAACCCAGACCGTTCTTCAGTACTTGCCGGGTGGCGACCACCAGCGCAAGTCGCGCGTTACGCAGCGCGGCATCGTCGACCAGGAACTGGTACGAGTTGTAGTAAGTATGAAACGCGTTGGCCAGCTCGCGCAGCCACGCAGCGAGAATATGCGGCTCCAGATTTGCCGCCGCGGCCTCGACGAGCTCGGGATATTTCGACAGCTCGGTCAGCAGGATCTGCTCGTGCTCGGTGTCGAGCCTATCCAGGTGCGCGAGGCCTTCCTGCAGATCGACAGTGAAACCCTTTTCGGGCGCCTGGCGCAGCACGCTACACACGCGAGCGTGCGCGTACTGGATGTAGTAGACCGGATTGTCGTTGCTCTGCGAGCGCGCCAGATCGATGTCGAAGATCAGCTGCGAGTCGGTTTTGCGGGCAATCAGAAAATAGCGCGTGGCGTCGCGGCCGGCTTCATCGATCAGATCGCGCAGGGTGAGATAGCTGCCGGCACGTTTGGAGATTTTCACCTCTTCGCCGCCGCGCATCACGGTGATCATCTGGTACAACACGTAATGCGGCCAGCCCTTCGGAATACCGACATCCAGCGCCTGCAGGCCGGCTTTCACGCGCGCCAGCGTGCCGTGATGATCCGAGCCGAGCACCGTGACGGCGTTCTCATAGCCGCGCTGCCATTTGCTCAGGTGATAAGCCACGTCCGGCACGAAATAGGTGTAGGTGCCGTCGGACTTGCGCATCACGCGGTCCTTGTCGTCACCGTAGTCGGTCGTACGCAGCCACAGCGCGCCCTCGCTTTCGTAGGTGTGGCCGTGATCGACCAGTCCCTTCACGGCTTCCTCGACCTTGCCGTCGCTGTAGAGCGACGACTCCAGGAAATACACGTCGAAGCCGACGCCGAACGCCTTCAGGTCGAGATCCTGCTCGCGGCGCAGGCTGGCCACGGCAAAGCGACGGATCGCATCGAGATTGTCGACATCGCCCTCGCCCACCACGGTTTCGCCATCGGCAACGACGGACTCGCGGTCGAGATACGCGCGCGCCACGTCGGCGATGTAGTCGCCGCGGTAGCCCTTCTCCGGCCAGCCGCTGTCATCCGGCAGGATGCCGCGCGCGCGTGCCTGTACCGAAATGGCGAGGTTGGCGATCTGCACGCCGGCGTCGTTGTAGTAAAACTCGCGCTTCACGTTCCAGCCGGTGGCATCGAACAGCCGACTGAGGCAGTCGCCGATGACGGCATTGCGGCCGTGACCCACGTGCAGCGGGCCGGTTGGGTTGGCCGACACGAATTCCACGCCGACCGTCTTGCCAGCGCCACTCTCGCTGCGGCCGTAGGCATCGCCGCGGTCAAAGATCTGCCGCACCTCGGCGTGATAAGCATCGGGTGACAGATAAAAGTTGATGAAGCCGGGGCCGGCGATCTCGACTTTCTCCACCAGCGCATTGGCCGGCAGCGCCGCGACGAGCTTTTCGGCCAGTTCGCGCGGGTTGGCGCGCGCGAGTTTGGCCAGCAGCATGGCGACATTGCAGGCAAAGTCGCCGTGTTCGCGGCTGCGCGCGCGCTCAATCACAAAACCTGGCAACGCCAGGTCCGCGGGCAGGATGGTGTCGTTTTGCAAAGACTTGATCGCCTGCAGAACCAGTTCGCGCAGCTGTGCTTTCACGGTGAGATCGAATGCGGATGGGACCGGCGATCTTAACAGACCGGTTCGTGCGGAAGGCGGTAAAAAACCGTGCCGCCAGCGCGTCATCAGCACCAGAACGGCGCCAATCTGCGTGATGCGGTGCCGCGATGTCGCCTGTGGATAAGTCTGTGGGGAAAACCTCGGGTTTCTGGAGAGTAGCGGAAATTGTGCGGCCTAGAACGTCGATTTGCGATAATAAAGTCAGTTAATTCATAAAGTTATACAACCTATCTCGATGGCTAGGCATGACCCGCCCCGCAGGCGCCGTTATCACCGTTTTGTGTATAAGTTTCGGCGACATGCGGCACTCCTTTCGAAACCCATAAGTCATTCGGTTGTCATGCAGCATCGCCACCATGTATGGGTGCCTGTCATGACTCCCCTCCGTGATACGGCATCGGAGACGCCGCTCTCTCCCACAGTCAAATCGGCGCCGCGGCGTGGTTGATCCACGCCGCTTTTTTGTGGATAAACCGACCATCGCTGCCGTTTTGGTTTGGGCCAAGCGATTCAGAGCAGGCCGCGAGCCGCCATCGAGACCGGTTCGCCGCTGCCAATCACCAGATGATCGAGCACGCGCACGCCGACCAGCCGCAGGGCGTCACGCAGCTCGTGCGTGATGGCGCGATCGGCCGCGCTGGGCTCGGCCACGCCCGAAGGATGGTTGTGCGCAAAGATCACCGCGCAGGCGTTGTGCTGCAGGCAGGCGCGCACCACTTCGCGCGGATGCACGCTGGCGCCGTCGACCGTGCCGCGGAACAGCTCCTCGAACGCCAGCACGCGATGGCGGTTGTCCAGATACAGGCAGCCGAATACCTCGTAAGGCAAGTGGCGCAGTTTGGCCCGTAGATAATTGCCGCTGTCGCGCGGGTTGCCCAGGCTCTGCCGCTGCTGCAGCTCCTCGGCCAGACTGCGTCGGGCAAGCTCGAGCGCCGCGGCGATTCGTGCGCGTTTGGCCGGCCCCAGTCCACCGGCGCGGATTTGTTTCTCAGGGCTGCCCAGCAGTGCGCCGAGACTGCCGGCGTTGCCAAGCACTTCGCGGCCCAGCGCGATCGCATCTTTGCCCCGGCTGCCGCTGCCCAGCAATACCGCCAAGAGCTCCGCATCGGACAGCGCGGCGCTGCCGCGGGCCAGCAGTTTTTCGCGGGGACGCTCGCCTTCGGGCCAATCGCGGATGCTCATGCACGCAGACTGCCGGCCGATCACCGCCCGGGACAGCGGACGAAGCAAATGAATCCGGTAAGCTATCGGTCTGCCCGATTGTCAGGCCCGTCTTACATGAGTCTTGCCCAACGCCGCATCTTGCTGGGAGTGTCAGGCGGCATCGCCGCTTACAAGTCCTGCGAACTGGTCCGCCGCCTGCGCGACCTTGATGCCGACGTGCGCGTGGTGATGACCGAAAGCGCCACGCATTTCGTCAGCGCCACCACCTTCCAGGCCCTGTCCGGTCAGAGCGTGCGCGTCAGCCTGTGGGATGCGCAGGCGGAAGCGGCGATGGGTCATATCGAGCTGGCGCGCTGGGCCGAACGCATTCTGATTGCGCCGGCCAGCGCCGACATCCTGGCGCGACTGGCGCACGGTCTGGCCGACGATCTGCTGACCACGCTGTGCCTGGCCAGCGCCGCCCCACTGTATGTGGCGCCAGCGATGAATCAACAGATGTGGGCGCACGCTTCGGTGCAAACGAACGTCGAGACGCTGCGCCAACGCGGCGTGCATCTGCTGGGGCCCGCCTCGGGCGATCAGGCCTGTGGTGATGTCGGCAACGGGCGAATGCTGGAGGCACATGAACTGCGCGACGCCTTGGCCGCGTCCTTTGGCGACGGCTCCCTCGCCGGGCTTAAGGTCATCGTCAGCGCGGGCCCCACCTATGAAGATATCGATCCGGTGCGTTTCATCGGCAACCGCAGCTCCGGCCGCATGGGCTTTGCAGTAGCGCAGGCGGCGGCGCTGGCCGGTGCGCAAGTGACCTTGGTCGCAGGTCCCGTGAGCCTGGCGACGCCGGCCGGCGTAACGCAGCGCATCGATGTGCGCAGCGCGGCGCAGATGCACGCCGAAGTGTTGGCGGCAGCGGCGCAGGCGGACATTTATATCGCCGCTGCCGCCGTTGGCGACTTCCGTCCCAACGAGGTGTCCGCGCACAAATTGAAAAAGACGTGTGACGGCGCTGGCCTGTCGCTGCAGCTCAGCGAAAATCCGGACATTCTCGCCAGCTTGTCGGCGCAACCGACGCATCCGTTTCTAGTCGGGTTTGCCGCCGAAACACAGGATGTGGCCAGCTACGCGAAGCAGAAGCTCAGCCGCAAGGGACTGGACATGATTGCAGCTAACCAGGTCGGTGAAGGCCTCGGCTTCGAGGCGGCCGACAATGCGTTGAGCGTCTACTGGGCCGACGGATCGATTGATTTGCCGAGAGTCGCCAAGGCGGAACTTGCTCGCCAGCTGATCACCCAGGTAGCGCAGCGCTATCGCGCGAGTCGCGCCGGATGAGCCGCGCGGTGATCGACGTCGCGCTGAAAATTCTGGACGAGCGTCTCGGCAAAAGTATTCCGCTGCCGGAAGCGGCCACCATCGGCAGCGCCGGCATGGATTTGCGCGCTGCGCTAGATCAATCGCTGACCCTGGCCCCCGGCGACAGCGTGCTGGTGCCCAGCGGCATTGCGATCCATATCGGCGACCCGGGCTGGTGTGCGCTGATCGTCCCGCGTTCGGGACTGGGTCACAAGCACGGTCTGGTCATGGGCAATCTGGTCGGCGTGATCGATGCGGATTATCAGGGCCCACTGATGATTTCCTGCTGGAACCGCGGCACGCAGCCGTACACCATCGAGGTGGGCGACCGCATCGCGCAGCTGCTGCTGGTGCCCGTCGCACAGGCGCGCGTGAAGGTCGTCACGGAATTTGTCGCCAGCGAACGCGGCGTGGGTGGCTTCGGCTCGACCGGTATCCGGTAGGATGGTCGTGGACGCGCTGCGGGTGGGCCCCGCATGCGGAACTCCCGGGGATGGACTATGGCGTTAAGCATGGCGAAAGTACGCGCGCGACAGTCGCAGGTCGACTGGCGGCGCCAGCTGCCGCTGGCCGGCGGCACGCTGCTGCTTCTGCTGGGCCTTTTTTGCGTCTGGCAGACCTATCTGATCGCCGACGAATCCCGCTCGATCGATCACGTTCACGCCGCCCAGGATCACGCGCTGCAGGTGCTGGCCGCCGAGATA
>CAIKJM010000053.1 GCA_903827735.1 uncultured Rhodanobacter sp.
AGAGCAGAGCTAGTGGTTGCTGAGGTTATCGCGGCGTGCGCAACACGGAGTCGCGCAGCGCCGTGTCGTGCTGGACTTCATCCTGGTAAGCGGTTTCTTCGCTATCGAACTCGCCATGCAGCGGACGCTGCATGCCGGTCGGCGAGTGGCTGATTTCGGGTGGAGTGCTGGCGAAGTCGGGATTGACGGGTCCGGTCGCGCCCATGGCTGGTCCTCTTGGATGTCTATTGGCTTCGGGCAGAAATGTAAGGCAGCCGTCGCCTCATTGCCAGAGCCATGGGCAGCCCTGCAACCGCCCGCCCGGCACAACTTTTGTATGCCGAGGCGGTCCCTGTGCTTGCCGTGCGAAGCGGTCCGGTATTTCCCGCCTGCGGTTGGCGGATCCGTTGAAGGTTAACGCGAGTGTGAACCGCGGCGCCGAACGTCTCGTGGTCTTAACGGCGAAACGACAGCGCAATGCTAGCCTTGCGCTCCGGCCGAATAGGCCCGATTTATCAACACTCGGCCACCAGGTCGTGCCATCGGAGAAACGCGTGAAAAAGCTTTTGTTGACAGGACTGTTGGTGCTTCTGGTCAGCGGATCGGCCTTCGCCGCCGATGGTCCGAAGGAAGTGGAAGCCGCGATCCAGCAAGGTAATTACACACTGGCCGAACAGGACCTTCGTCAGGCGATCAGCGAGCATCCGCAGAGCGCCAAAGCGCACTACATGCTGGCTCAAGTGCTCGCGCATGAGGGCAATATCGGTGAGGCGCAGAAGGAGGCCAACCAGGCCAAGGCGATCGATCCGAAGATCAGCTTTACCGACCCGGCAAAGTTCAACCATTTTCAGGCTGAGTTGAGCCAGGCCCTGGCGCCGTCGACCGGCGTACGTCGTTCGATGACAAGTGCGCGCGAGGTCGCTTATGCGCCGAGCGAGCAGCCTGCGGCTATCCAACCGCGCTCCAGCGGCAGCATCTGGCCGTGGGTGATCGGCGCGGTGATTATAGTGCTGCTGTTCGGCTGGTTCCGTCGCCGCCAGCAGGGCGTGATGAACAACCCCGGTTACGGCAATCAGGGTTATGGTCCGCAGGGTTACGGCGCACCCGGCCCACAAAACCCGTACGGCAATGGGCCGTATCCACCGCCGGGCTATCAGCCGGGTCCGCAGGGCGGGTCCGGTATCGGCGGCAGCATTCTCGGTGGACTCGCCGGTGGCGTGCTCGGCGCGGCCGCGGTCAATGCGTATGAAAACCACGAGCGCCGCGAGGAAGAAGAGCGCGGTGATTTCCAGTCCGGCAACAACTTCGCGCCGAATGCGCCCGATCCGCAGGATCAGGCGTATGACCAGCTGCGCAACCAGCCGATTGATACCGGCAACAACGACGACAGCTGGGACGACAGTAGCGGCGGCGGCTCGTTTGATGACAGCGGTGACGATAGCTGGAGCTGATGTGGCGAAAGGTGTGACTGTGACGTAGGTCGGACTGAGCGCAAGCGACTGTGGAGGCATGGATGCCGGAACGAACATTCGCGTAGCGAATGGCCCAAAGGGGGGCTCGCTGGAGCGAGCCGTCTGCCCAACGTCACTTGCTTGGTAACCCATGTTGGGCATCGCTTGCGTTCAGCCCAACCTACGCTCAACGTCGCTACTTCCAGCTCTCACGGAATCTTGCACTGTCCGTCCAGCGGCGCCTTGGCGGCTGCATCCAAGTCGGCGCGAGCTACGTCCTTGTTTTTCGACGGATCGAACAGGATTTTGGCGCTGACGTTCTTGCCGCTGCTGCTGCGGATATTGGCAATACCGTCGAAACTGAGCAGTTCGTGCGTCTTGGCGTCGTAGGCCACGTCCAGATGCGGCAGGGCGAAGCCGATCATGCTGTCCAGGCTCAGGCGATACTGGCGCGCGGCGTGGCCTTCGATCTGGGTGTCGGCCTGGCGCTTGACCCGAAAGCTGAGCGTGCCGAGGCGGCTGGGCACCAGAAACGGCAGCGTGTCGCCGTCCTTGCTCATCGTGTCCCAGTGCGCGCGGATATAGGCGTCGAACCCGGCGTCGATCACCGGCATGGGCGAGGTATCCAGCGCGGCCGTGCGGTCTTTGGCGTTCGTGCTGTCGCGCACGAAAACCTCGCGCTTGCCGCCGGCGTTGCGCACGCCCTCCTGATAGCCGGTCCGGCCGTCGTCCAGCTCGAAATTGGGCGCCTGCGCGCTGCCGTCGTCGTGCAGGGTCTTGCGGGCGAACGGCTTGCCGTCGGGGCAGCGATACAGCACCAGGCGCGAGGGGTTGCCGCCGTCGCTGTAGATCCAGTGGGATTCGGTGTACATCAAGTGGCCGTCCGAGGCGGATGCCTTGGCTTCGACGTAGTGAATCGCATCAGATCCCGTAGGGCTGCCGCCTGCGGCAACGGCCGTCGCGACCAGGCTAAGCGTCAGTCCAAGCGCACAAGCGCGGCGATGGAGGGGCATCGTCAAGGGTTATCTCCCGTAGCTAGTGGGTTTGCGGCGGGCAGGCATGCTTGCCCGCCGCAGAGAGTCACAGGGCTTAGTTACGGGGTGCCGCAGCGCGCGGATGCATCCGCCGCGCATCCTGAATGTCGAAAACGGCCGCGGACCGCTATGATGGGAGTCCGTCGGACGCTCGGAAATCGTGCGCAGCCGGCAATTATCGACAGCGGTCGACGCTCGGGCGTCGGCCACGCACAGCGAGGTTAGTGATATGGCACGTGGCGTCAACAAAGTCATTCTGGTCGGCAACCTCGGCGGTGATCCGGAAATGCGCCACACCGGCAGCGGCACGGCGATCACAACGATCAACATCGCCACGTCCGAGTCGTGGACCGACAAGCAGTCGGGCGAAAAGCAGGAGCGCACCGAGTGGCACCGGGTGAAGCTGTTCGGCCGCCTGGCCGAAATTGCCGGTGACTATCTGAAGAAGGGTCGGCAGGTCTATATCGAAGGTTCGCTGCGCACCGACAAGTACACCGACAAGGCCGGCGTCGAGCGCTACAGCACCGACGTGATCGCCAGCGAAATGCAGATGCTGGGCGGCATGGAAGGCGGTGGTGGCGGCAGCGGCGGTGGTCAGCGCGAGCGTCCGCAGAGCTCGGGCGGTCAGCGCAGCAGCGGCGGTGCGTCGCGCGGCGGCGATCGCGGCGGTGACGACTACGGCCAGCGCGCGCCTGCGCCTTCGGCACCGGCCGGCAACAGCAGCTTTGACGATGACGATATTCCATTTTGAAACGCAGTCAGCCCAAAGCGTCGCGTCTTGATTGACCAAAAGCTCCCGAGAATATCGGGGGCTTTTTTTTTGACTGAATTTTTGCCTTGCTTTCGACGACCCTCGTTCTTCGCTACTAGCCGACATCTTTCGTGGCTTGCGATGTTGAATCAGACGAAGTGAAAACAGTCAGCCATTCAATAACGGCAGCAGCTGGTCACCTTGGCGAACGAGTTCCGAGAGGTAGGGTGTGTCGGAGAGGATGAAGTGGGTGATGCCGAGCGCTTCGTAGTTGCGCAGCGCCTGGGCGACGTCCTCAGCCGATCCGACCAGCCACGTGGTGCCCGCGCCACCGCCGCCGTATTTGCCCGGTGCGGTGTAGAGGTTGGTGTCGAGAACTTCGCCGCGCGCGTGCAGATCGAGCAGGCGTTTTTGCCCTTGCGCTAACGGGCCCTGGTGATCCTGCCAGCCAGAGCCTTCCGCCTTGGCCATGGCGGCGACTTTCGCCTGCGCGTCGGCCCAGGCCTGCTCGGTGGTGTCGCGTACCAGCGTGGTGATGCGCAGGCCGAATTCCAGCGGTGGCAGGTTGCGATCCAGGGACTGGCTCAGCGCTTTGAGCCGCGCGATACGCTCTTGCACGCCGGCCAGCGGCTCGCCCCAGAAAAGCTGGACGTCGGCCTCGGTAGCTGCCACGCGTTCGGCAGCCTCTGAGGCGCCGCCGAAGTACAGCTTCGGGTGTGCACGTCCGTTGTGCGCCTGCAGACGCGGCTGCACCGTCGAGTCGACGACTTGAAAGTGCTCGCCCTGATAGGTCACACCTTCTTCGGTCCAGAGCCGGCGCACAAGCCGCATGAATTCTTTCGTTCGGGCATATCGCTGCGCCTGATCGCCTTCGCTGTCGCCGTAGGCACCGAGGTTGTCCTGGCCGGAGACGATGTTGATGCGCACCCGGCCTTCCACCAGCTGATCGAGCGTGGCGGCTGCGGCCGCGAAGTTAGCCGGGCGCCAGTACCCGGGGCGAATCGCGATAAGCGGCTCGAAGCGCTTTGTGCGTGCCGCGATCGTAGCCGCGACGGTGAACGTGTCGGGTCGTCCCCAGCCGGCGCCGATCAGCGCACCTTTCCAGCCGTGCTGCTCCAACGCTTCGGCGTGCTCGGTCAGCGCTTGCAGGCTGTTGTGGTTATCCGAGGCCGCGTCGCCACGATGCCCGGCCGTGGTCGAATTGGGGATGTACCAGAAAAATTCGGAGCGAGCAGTCATGCAGGACAACCATCGTCGAGATTGGAAAACGCCTGGGCAACCTTGGCCGCGTAAATCTATGGTGATGGTGCATCGATGAAGATGTCACGTTTTTGGCAAACCCGATCTACAGGCGCTGCGATCTTGCCAGCACCGTCTGAATGACGACGACGATCGCCAGAAACACGCCCGAAACCACCGCCTGCACCGACGAGTTGAGCGAACCGACCTGGTTGATCATGTTCTGGATGACGCTGAGCAACAGTACGCCCGCGAGCGTACCGGCCAGGCTGCCGCGCCCGCCGACGAGCAGCGTGCCACCGATGACGACGGCGGAGATGGCGCTGAGCTCGAGGCCGACGCCGACGGTGGGCACGCCCGATGACGAGTAGCCGGCGTTCAGCGCACCGGCCAAACCCGCGCACAGTCCGCTCACCACGTAGACGCTGAGTTTCACCCGTGCCACGGGCAGACCCATGAACATCGATGCGCTCTCCGAGCCGCCGACGGCGAAGATCGACTGGCCGGCACGGGTTCGGGTAAGCGCCACGGTGCCCAGGATCACGGCGACGATGGCGATGACCGCCGTCCAGTGGATGCCTAGCAGGCCGTTTTGACCGACGGCGGAGAACGCTGCGCTTTTGACCAGCGGCGTCGTGGCGCCGCCGGAGGTAATGGCGAGCACCAGTCCGCGCACGGCGAGCAATCCCGCCAGCGTGACGATGAACGGCGCCATCTTCGCGTACGCCACCAGCAGCCCCTGAAACAGCCCGATTGCGCCGCAGACCGCGAGCGGCAGGGCGATCGCGCCTGCAAAGCCGAAGCCGGACCCCTCGGCCGCCAGCACGCCACCGAGCGCGAACACCGAGCCGACCGATAGATCGATGCCGCCGGTGAGAATCACGAAGGTCATACCGATAGCCACGATCAGCGGGAACGACGACTGCGTGAGAATATTGCTGAGGTTGCTGAAGCTGAGAAAGGTCGGGAAGGAAAATGCGCCGACCACGAGAAGAATAAGCAGCGCTACCGCAGCGCCGTAGCGCTGCAGGATGCTAGCGATACGCTCGCGCCTTGCTCGCTGGTCGGCGGCCGGCTTGACGTTTTTTTCCATAACGACGCTCATCGGACGGCCAGCCTTGCGCGCTGAATATAGACGGCTAAAAGAATGATCAGCGCCTGGGTGATCTGCGAATAGGCGTCTGGTACGTTGTGCTGATTCAGCGTGGCGCTGATGAACTGCAGCAGCAGCGCACCGGCCACGGTGCCAATCACCTTGACCTGGCCGCCACTCAGCGGCGTTCCGCCGACCACGACGGCGGTAATCGCCGACAGTTCGATCAGGTTGCCCAGCGTCGAGGGTACGGAAGCGCCCAATCGTGCGGTGCCGATGATGCCCGCAATCGCCGCCAGCGCCGCACAGAGAACGTAGACCAGCAGCAGGATGCGCCGGACGGGCAGTCCGGACAGCTCCGCCGCGCGGCGACTTCCGCCGATCGCAATCAGCTGTTTGCCAAAGGTTGTGCGATGAACCAGCACGGCCACCAGTAGAACGGCAACGAGGGCGATAAGCACGCTATACGGCATACCGGCAGTCGATCCACGTCCGACCGCAAGGATATTCGGATCCATGATCGACACCATCTGCTCGTGCGCGATCAACAACGCCACGCCGCGTCCCGCGACCATCAGCGACAGCGTCGCCACGATGGGCTGAACGCCGACAAAGGCCACCAGCGATCCGTTGATCACGCCGACCACGGCGCCGACCAGCATCGCAATCACCGCCACGGGTATCAGTCCGTAACCGATATACAGCGGCATGATTGCCGCGGCGAGCGCCATCACGCCGCCGACGGAAAGGTCGATGCCTTCGGTGCCGATAACCAGCGCCATGCCGAGCGCCACGATCAGCACGGGTACAACCTGCACGAACTGGGTGCGGAAGTTTCCGAGGTTGAAGAAGTTCGGCGTGAATACGAGGTTGAACAGCAGCAGGAGAACGATGGCGATGTACACGCCGTATCGCTGCAGGAGGCCGAGCAGCGCCTCGCCCTTCGGCAGGCGCATGGTCATGGTCGCCTCGGTCATGCGTTCGCTCCGGCCAGCGCCGCGAGCAGATGTGTTTCGTCAACATCGGCATCGCGCAGTTCGGTCTCGATCGCTCCGTCGCGCAGAACGACGATGCGGTTTGAGCCCTCGACCATTTCCTCGACTTCCGAGGACACCAGCACGATGGCGAGGCCCTCCCTGGCGAGCT
>CAIKJM010000054.1 GCA_903827735.1 uncultured Rhodanobacter sp.
AAAAGTACCACGGCGCTTAAGCCCGAGATGACGTGGCTTACATATCGGCGTTTAGTCACTAGCCTACCCTCACATCGCATTGATTTCTTTTAGAAACTGTCTCGCCGAGTCGCTGTGTCCGACCCGTATTGAAGCCGACCGAATGAATAAGTGTTTTTAGCAAGCCCTGCATAGGAAAAGTGATTCGAGTCAACCTCTTTTCCTCCTAGCTCAGTGGCAACATAAATGTACGCAGCTGTTCGCGAGTAATAGTGACGCTATCGGACATGACAGACTCCTTTCTGATTCGTGTGAGGGGCATCAGCCCCCATAGCATTGTGCGTAGATGAAATCGATCAAATGCTTATCGGACGTATCCTGCGCACTGACCGTTTGCACCTGTAAATGACCGAACATGTCATCGTTGCAAATCTCGACATTCTTGCGCTGCGAATCATCCTGCAAGACGCAGAAGCCGCCAAAACTATGGTTACTGCCGGCCGTGCCCACCGGCAGATCAATCAGCCGGTTGCAGCCGATGATTCGGCCCTTCTGCTTTTGCTGCGTCAGCGATTGGTTGAACGAGTCAACTCGGTAGTTGGGATCTCGAAGGGCACCACATTTACGCATTCACGGCCACTAGGGTTGTCATCATTTGGCGTTTCACAGTGTGAGTACACCTCGCCATCGAGGATATTTTTTTCATTACGCGCCAGCACGGCTATACGATCGGTATAAACCTGCCGTAAACAGGCCGCGTCCTGACAAATACTCCGAGTATATTGAATCCAGTTACGTTGCTCTTTGGCCAGCACCTTTTTGCCATACGCGTCAGTTGCGCTCAGTGCCTTCTTATAAGTTTGCTGCAGCTTGCTATCGAGGGCAGACGTCTCAGCGTCACTGCAGATCAATTTTTCCGTGGAGGTGGCGACCTTGCTGCAATCGAAGCTAGCAGCAGAGGCATGAGGCACCAGACCTAGCAGGCATAGCGCAAAAATAATCTTCATCATGCGCATCGAGCAGATCCCCATTGTTGGCCCGAGAAAAACTTCAAGTACTGTTGTGTTGTGAGTGTCATAGATGTATCTCTTTTGTTGGCCGGGCTTATTCCCAATGAGTAAAACCTCATTGCCGCAACGCCGCCGCGGCTCGGTCACTTTTTGCCTCCACGACATTCGTCGCCACTTCCCGCAATAATGCTGGCTGCACTCGCCCGATCTTCACCGGCTCGATACTCGCCCGCTTTTTGAAGTTGCTGTCCTTGAAGAACCAGTTTTTCTTGGCGCGGATGAGTTTGCAGCCTTCGTAGAAGATCAGTTCGTCGTCGGCGGGGAGTTCCTTGATTCCCTGGGGCAGAAACAGCGCGCACTTTTCTTCGGTGTGGTGGACCGGGACGGCGGAGCCATGTCCGCCTCCGCTGCTGCGACTCTGGCGGCGCTTGCGGATGGTCTTATAGCCGAACATTTCGCTATATTCGGTGGCGTCGCTTTGCTCGCGCGGCGCGAACACGATTGGCGCGCCGTGGTTGGTGATGAAGTTCTGCGCGTCGTTGTGGCCGTACGCCGAGCGCAGCTGGGCGCGGCTCTGGATAATGTACAGGTCGCGCACTCCATAGCTGGCCGAGATGGAGATGCGCTTGGCGTTGCTCCTGAAGATAGGCATCAGGAATAAAGACCACGCTAGCAGCGGCAGGAAGAAACCGAAGCCGCCGCTAATCGCAATCTCCCTTGAATGAGAAACAAGGGCCGTGCTCGATGAGAAACAAGGGCCGTGCTCGATGAGAAACAAAGGCCTGGCTCGTCGCAGTCTGGAAATGTGCCATCGAGAGCCCGGACCGAAACTCCGTCATCAGCGACCGGGCATGCCCGGCGTCGGTCCTTGCGCTGCCTGCTGATTTATCTGAGCGTTCTGCGCCTGTATCTGACTCGTCACCTGCGCCTGTTGCTGGTCGTGTTGCTGGATCTGCTGAATTGATTGATGGGGTTGCGGCGGTGGGGTATTCAAATCTACGGTTGCCGGCATGGATAGAAAACTCGATCCTTGAAACCCGATTTTCATATTCGTTTCGTCAAGATTAATACTCGAGAGATTTTCGCCAGTGATTTTGTTTGCATGGCATGCCGCGGTGAACTGCAGCAAGCGTTCCTCGGAAGCATCTGGTAACCGCTGCTGCAACTTACTGTAGAGCGCATGATTTGCATTGAATGCACTGCGTGGATCATCAATGCTTGGGGCGACGGTCAAGGAAGACATCGCTGGCACCGCAGGTAAAGGGCCTGAATTATGCTCTGCAAGCGGCGCCAAGCCGGCTTGGATGGCCTGCTGTGTGGCCGGCCCAGCCCGGCCAACTTCAGGCAGATGATGGTCGTGCTGAAATGACTGCACAGCCTTAGCCGTAGTGGGACCGAATTTGCCGTCAGGCGTACCTACATTGTCGAGATAGCCAAGTTCACCGAGTTGTGTCTGTAGTTTTCGCACCGATTCACTGTGCATGCCTTGACGCAACATGCCAGCCTCATGGCCTGAATGGTCCGACGGTTGGCTTCGGCTATGGCCAGAAGGATGCGTTACATGCAGAAGGCTATGCGTTTCGCCGCCGCGGTTGATATTGACATCTAGGGTGTGATCTTTGTTAGGCGCCACGACAAGCTCGCTGCGCGAAAACTCAGACCATTCGCTGCCAA